>NZ_JBSFNS010000056.1:0-50731 GCF_053587275.1 Amycolatopsis sp. NPDC003676 | reverse complement strand
GACCGCGTCTTCAGGTACGTGAGGGGAACCCTGAGGGAATCAGATTCCCTCAGGGTTCCCCTCACGACCAACGCCGTGCCGCGCGGCACCCACGAAGACTGGGGCGCCGCGCGGGACCCGCGAAGCCTCAGGCGTCCGGATCCCGAAAGTCCTCCGGACTCACGTCGTCCAGCAAATCCCGGAACCGGCGGATCTCGTCCTCAGCGGCCTCAGCCGGTTCCTCCAGATCCCCCGCCGCCTCGAGCGCGGAGCCGAGAGACGCCTCGTCCCCCGCCGCCACCGTCACGTCGACCGCCGCCTCGTCCAGGACCGCCTCCGCGACCTCCAGCGGGGCATGCGTCCGCAGCCCGATCGCGAGCGCGTCGCTCGGGCGGGCCGAGACTCGCACGCCGCCGGTCAGGACGAGGTCCGCGTGGAAGATGCTGTCCAGCAGCTGGGTGATCTCGATCCGCTCGACGCGCTGGCCCAGCGCCGCCAGCACCTCGATGATCAGCTCGACCGTCCCCGGCCGCGCCGACACGACCTGTTCCTGCGCGGCGGCCAGTTCCTGCGCTTCCGGCGCGCCGATGGTGATGGCGAGCCACCGGCGCGAGCCGGATTCCTCGCGCAGCAGCACGACCGGCGCCGACTCCTGCGCCACCACGGCCAGCCCCTGCACCCGCACCTGCACCATGGGGGTCACCCCGCTTCCGAAAAGGTTCTCCCTGCTGACTACCCAACGCCCGGCGGTTTGTCACGCGAAATCGCCGGACGCCTCACCGGAGATTCACGCGCCACAGCAGCCGGGCGGACCCCGCGAACCAGGAGAGCGAGGCCGCAAACGTGCCCCTGCGCACAATTCGGGTGCCCGGCCGCACGTGTCGATCGCGTCGCGCCTGGGTATGCGGGAGCCATGAACGACGAGGGCCCCGGCAGCCGCGCCAGCGGCGGCATGCCAGCCGTGGACCGTTTGCTCGACGAGGTGATCGAGCTTCGGCTTCCGGCGGAGACGTACCAGATCCCGCTTGTCCGCATGCTCGCGCAGGCTGTCGCCGCGCGGGCCGATTACGGGCTCGACGCGATCGCCGACGCCAAGATGGCCGTCGACGAGGCGTGTGCCCAGGTTGTTTCGACCGCCGCCCCCGGGGCCGCGATGACCTGCCAGTTCACCGTTTCGCCCGACGGGATCCGGTTCGGCGTCCGGACCCGCACGCAGCACGCCGAGCCGCCGAGCGAGCGAAGTTTCGGCTGGCACGTGCTGACCACCCTGGCCGCCAACGTGTCGGCGCGGTGCGTGCCTGATCCCGCCGAAGGCGGCTACGCGCTCACCCTCGACCTCGATCTGCACCGGGAGGGAAGCGGGTGAACCAGCAGCCGGTCACCCGCCACCGCGACGAATACGCGCACACCGCGCCGCTGTTCGAGGAGCTCGCCGCACTGCCCGCCGACGACGGGCGGCGGCCGCGGCTGCGCGAACAGCTCGTCACCGAATTCCTGCCGGTCGCCGAGCACATCGCCACCCGGTTCACCGGGCGCGGCGAGCCCCGCGAGGACCTGGTCCAGGTCGCCCGGATCGGGTTGATCAACGCGATCGACCGGTTCACCCCGGACCGCGGCCCGGACTTCCTGTCCTTCGCGGTGCCGACGATCATGGGCGAGATCCGCCGGTACTTCCGCGACACCGGCTGGTCGGTGCGCGTGCCGCGGCGGCTCAAGGAACTGCACCTCGCGCTCAGCCGCGGTTCGGCCGCCCTGTCGCAGACGCTCGGCCGCGCGCCGACGCCCACCGAGCTCGCCGAGCACCTCGGCCTCGAACTGTCCGAGGTCCACGAAGGCCTCGTCGCGGGCCACGCATACCAGACGTTGTCCGTGGACAAGCCGGTGCACGACGACGCCGAGCCGCTGCTGCTCGCCGACACGCTCGGCAGCGACGACCCGGAGATCGAGCACATCGAGAACCACGAGGCCCTGCAGCCGCTGCTGCGCGAACTGCCCAAGCGGGAGCGCGCGATCCTGGTGATGCGGTTTTTCGGCGGCCTCACCCAGACGCAGATCGCCGAGCAGGTCGGGATCTCCCAGATGCACGTGTCCCGGCTGCTGTCGCAAACCCTCGAACAGCTGCGCGACAAGCTCACCGGCGACCCCTGAGAAAGCCCGCGACGGGGGTCGCCCGACCGGGCTTGATCCCGTTGTCGCTCTCCTTCGCAGCTGCGACGATTCGAGTCCGTCCAGTACCTGAGGAGGGCCTGATGGCTGCGAAACTCAACCCGTACATCAGCTTCGCCGGCAACGCGCGCGAGGCGATGGAGTACTACCACGGCGTGTTCGGCGGCGACCTCGCGCTGAACACCTACGGGGAGGCCGGCGCACCCGCGGAAGCCGGCAACGCGGACAACATCATGCACGCGATGCTGGAGGGCGGCAACGGGTTCACGCTCATGGCCTCCGACGTCCCGCCCGGCATGGAGCACAACCCGGGCACGAACATCTCGATCAGCCTCAGCGGCGACGACGGCGACCTGCTGCGCGGCTGCTGGGAAAAGCTGTCCGACGGCGGGACGGTGACGGTTCCGCTGGCGAAGCAGATGTGGGGCGACGAATTCGGCGCCTGCACCGACCGGTTCGGGATCTCCTGGATGGTCAACATCGGCCAGCCCGGCTGAGCCGTCGGTCAGCTCCGCACTTCCACCTCGGCCCCCAGCGGCAGCCGGTCGAAGAACAGCGCCGAATCCTCTTCGGTCAGGTGGAGGCACCCGTGCGACGGCCGGTCGAGCGGCCCGGCGTGGAAGGCGATGCCGCCCGCGGCGAAGAAGACCGAGTTCGGCATGTCGTCGCCGTACTCGTCGCTGCGGTGCACGCGGTCCTTCCACGCCACCCGGAACGTCCCGGTCGGAGTCGGCTGGCCCGGTGCGCCCGGCTCCATCGGGACCGAGCGCACCACCGCGCCGTTCTCCAGCAGCCACGCCCGCCGCAGCGAGAGGCTGGCGCACGCGCCGGTCTCGACTGAACACGGCGGGCGCGGCGGGCCGTGCGTCACCCGGGGCACGGGCAGTTCCGGCGACGGCGCCAGCGGCTGCCCGGCCGCCCGCGCCTCCGGTTCCGCCTGCGCCCCGCAGCCTGCCGCGACCGCTGCCGTCCCGGCCAGCACCATCGCGACGATCTTCCCGCGCATCCGTCCGCTCCCGCCGTTCGCTCCGCTCTAGTTCTACGGGCGAGCGGGCCGGAAGGTTGCACCGATGACGTGTCAACAACCGGTATCGTCGCGGGCGACGACGAGGAAGTGAAGCGATGGAACTCGGCATCTACAGTTTCGGCGACCGGCCCGCCGACCCGGTGACCGGCGAGCAGGTCCCGGTCGCGCAGCGGCTCGCCGAAACGCTGGAGCGGATCCGGCTGGCCGACGAGCTCGGCCTCGGCTTCTACGGCCTCGGCGAGCACCACCTGGAGCAGTTCGCGATCTCGAATCCGGCGACCGTGCTGGCCGCTGCGGCGAGCGTCACCGAGCGCATCACGCTCTCCAGCGCGGTCACCGTGCTGTCCACCGAGGACCCGGTTCGCGTGTACCAGCAGTTCACGACGCTGGACCAGCTCAGCCGCGGCCGCGCGGAACTGCTCGCCGGGCGGGGTTCGTTCACCGAGTCGTTCCCGCTGTTCGGGGCCGATCTCGCCGAGTACGACGAACTGTTCGAGGAGAAGCTGGCCCTGTTGCTGCGGCTCGACCGCGAGGACCCGATCACCTGGTCCGGCCGGTTCCGCCCGCCGCTCGCCGACGCGCACGTCTACCCGCGCCCGTACGGACGGCGGCTGCGGATTTCGGTCGGCACCGGCGGGCATCCGGAGTCGTCGGTGCGCGCCGGGCTGCTCGGCCTGCCCGTGGTGTACGCGGTGATCGGCGGCGAGCCGGAACGGTTCGCGCCGCTCGTGGACCTCTACCGCCGGGCGGGCGAAGCGGGCGGGCACTCCCCCGGCGACCTGCACGTCACGATGAGCGCGATCGGCCTCGTCGCGGAGAATTCGCAGGACGCCAAGGAGAGTTTCTACCCGTACTGGCTGGAAACGATGAAGTACGGCGCGCGGGCCCGCGGCTGGCAGATCCCGACCCGCGCGGAGTACGACGAGTACACGCGGGACGCCAGCGCGCTGTTCGTCGGCAGCCCCGACGAGGTCGCCGACCGGCTGATCACCGTCGGGAAACTCACCGGGGCCGACCGCTACGCCATGCAGATGGACTGGTCCGGCGTGCCGCACCGCAAGGTCATGAAAGCGATCGAACTGCTCGGCGCCGAGGTCCTTCCGAGGATCCGGAAGGAATTCGGCTCCTGACTGTCCACTCAGGACTTCTTGCCGCCGAGAACCTGGTGCAGCGCGGCGCCGTCGGGCACCCCGAGCCCGGTGCACGCGTCCCATCCGGCGGCGGCCGAGTACGCGCCGTTGCCGCCTTCGGTGATGTCGCGGAACCCCGGCTGCGCCTTGCCCGCGCCGACCCCTGCGTACAGCTTGCTGTGCACCAGCCCGAATCCGCGCCCGGACACCTGCGCCAGCCTCGCCAGCAACGCCGACCACAGCGGCGAAACCGCGCTCGTGCCGCCGACCACGATCTGCTGTCCGTCGACGAGAACCTGGTACCCCGTCGATGGATCCGCGTTGCCCGCCACGTCCGGGACGCCGCGACCGGGTTTCCCGTCGCCCGCTCGCGTCGGCACGCCCGCGGCCTTCTGGTAGTCCGGCACCGGGAACGCGTCGCTCACGCCGCCGCCGGTCGCCCCGCCGCCGGCGGTGTTCCAGACCGTTTCGGAGTTCACTGTGGACGGTGGGGTGCCGTCGAGCTTGGTGCCGCCGCAGGCGAGCGCGTGCGGGCTCGACGCCGGGAAATCGACGTGCTGCGCCCCGTCGGTCTGCCCGTCGGCGCTGCCGTTGTCGCCGGACGCGCAGCACACCGTCACGCCGAGCGCGGCGGCGTCGGCGAACGCCTGGTCCATCGCGGTGCGGGCCTGCGGCGTCCACTGGTCCTCGGACTGGCCCCAGCTGATGCTGACCGCGACCGGGGTCGGCGTCGCGTGCACCGCGGTGCTCACCGCGTCGAGGAAACCCTGGTCGGTGTTCGGCGCGAAGTACACGACCTGCGCGGCTCCCGGCGCGAGCGCGCCGATGACCTCGATGTCCAGCAGCACTTCCCCGTCGGCCGAATTCGGGTCGCCGGTCGGCGCGTTCTTGCCGCCGTCGACCCCGGCCGCGGTGATTTTCGGTTCGGTGATCTTCAAGCCGGCGAAGTACTTCTTGAGGTCGTCCGGTTTGTACCCGCCGCCGAGTTCGATCACCGCGACGGTCTGCCCGGTGCCGTCGGCGTCGGCCGGGAACCCGTAGAGCTGCCCGACCTGGTCCGGCGTGTACCCCTTCGCGGCGGCCTGCTTGTGCAGCCGGAACTGTGCGCGCGCCTGCGGCCGCTCGTCCAGGCCGAGCACGGCGACCACGACGTCCCCGAGGGCGGCGGGGACTTCCAGTTCCCCGCTGCGCGCGGCGAATTCGCCAGCTTCGCCGTGGCGGACGCGGTTCAGTTCGGTTTTGAACGCGGCCGTCATCGCGCGGGCCGGGCCGCGGACCGACACGCGGCGCGAGCCGGCGTGCGCGTCGGTGACGGTGAGGCCGGCGTCGGTGAGGACGGTGCGCACCAAGTCGAGGTCGTCCGCGGTGGCCCCGTAGCGTTCGGCGAAGTCCGCGGGAGCGAGCGGCTCGCTCAGCGCGGCGATGTCCAGATCGGCGCGCCGCCGCAGCACGACGGTCGCGGTGACGGTGGCGTCCGCGTCGAGCGGGCCGAGCACCTCGGCCTCGGAGAGCGCGGGACGCAGGCTTCCGGATAGCGATACCCACTGTGCGTCTGTCATCACTCCATGGTCACCCCCGCGAGCTCCGCACACCACCGTCGTATCCCCCGTCCGGCGGCAAAACCTGTCCGGTTTTTTGTCGACCCGATGGCTGGGACCGCGGATGCCGTGCTGCCCGGGCGCGCGCACAGTGTCTCCATGAAACGGATCCTGACTCTGAGCACGGCCGCCGTGCTCACGCTGGGCGCGGTGACCGCGTCCGGCAGTGCCGAGGGCGACCTGGCCGCGCACGGCTGGGTCGGCACGTGGGCGGCGTCGCCCGCGGCCGCGGTGGCGAACACGCCGCAGGGGTATCCGAACTACTCGATCCGCAACGTCGTGCACACCAGCGCGGGCGGAAATCAGGCCAGGGTAAGGCTTTCCAACACCTTCGGCACCGCGCCGCTCACCTTCGGCCACGTGACGCTCGCCGTCGCCGCCGATGGCCCGCGCGCCGCCGGCGGAACGATGCGCACGCTGACGTTCGGCGGACAGTCCACAGTGGTCGTTCCGCCCGGAGCCGAGGTGCTCAGCGACCCGGCGTGGCTGCGCGTCCCGGCCGACGCCGATCTGCTGGTGACCACCTACGTGCCCACGCCGTCCGGCCCGGTCACCTACCATCCGCTCGCCCAGCAGACGTCGTTCTTCACCCGCGCCGGCGATTTCGCGGGCGAGGAATCCGGCGCGTCGTTCACCGAGCAAACCGCGGTGTGGCACTACGTGAGCGAAGTCGACGTCCGCGGACCGGCACGCGGCACCGTAGTGACGCTCGGCGATTCGATCACCGACGGCGCGCACTCCACGCCCGGCGCGAACCGCCGCTGGCCGGACCGGCTGAGCGACCGACTGCACGGACAACTCGGCGTGCTCAACGCCGGGATCAGCGGAAACCGGCTGCTGCTAGACGGCGCCACCGCGGGCCGCAACGCACTCGCCCGACTCGCCGACGACGTCCTGACCAGCGGCGACGTCCGTACGCTGATCGTGCTCGAAGGCATCAACGACATCCAGCAGAACCCGCACCAGACCGATCCGGCGATGATCGTTTCCGCGCTGCGGCAGGTGGTCGCGCAGGCCAAGGCGCAAGGCATCCGCGTCATCGGCGGCACGCTCACGCCGTTCAAGGGCTGGAAAATCTACGACCCGACCCTGGAGAAGACCCGCCAGGCGGTGAACACCTTCATCCGCACCAGCGGAATCTACGACGGCGTCGTCGACTTCGACGCCGCCATCCGGGACCCCGCCGACCCGCTCGCCATGCTCCCCGCCTACGACTCCGGCGACCACCTTCACCCCAACGACGCCGGATACCAGCGCATGGCCGACGCGGTGCCGCTCAACCTCCTGTGACCGGAACGAGCGGCTTGCGCGGGAACGCCAGCACGGCAAGGAGACTGAGCACGCCGACTCCCACCATGTAGAGCGAGACGGACAACGAAGTCCCGGTCGAGCTCTGCAGCGACGCCGCGATCAGCGGGGCGAACCCGCCGCCCAGCACCGCGCCGACGGCGTACGCGAACGACGATCCGCTGTAGCGGAACCGGGATTCGAACAGCTCCGAGAACAACGCCGACTGCGGGCCGTACGTCGCGCCGAGGCCGATGTTCAGCACCACCACCGCGACGATCAGCAGCCACGGCTGCGCGGTGTCCACGAGCAGGAAGAACGGGATCGACCAGACCACCAGCAGCACGGAACCCGCCAAATAGACCGGTTTCCGGCCTACCGAGTCGGACCAGATCGCCGCCGCGACGATGCTCACCAGCCACACCACGCTGCCGACGATCACCACGACCAGCATCGTCGTGCTGGACAGCTTCAGCACCGAAGTGCCGTACGACAGCAGGTACGCGAAGAAGATGTAGCCGAACGCGGTGTTCGCGATGAAGCTGACCGCCGCAGCGAGCACCTGCTTCGGCCGCGCGCGCAGCACCTCCACGATCGGCAGCTTGCTCCGCTCGCCGGTGCTGCGCAGCTTCGCGAACACCGGGCTTTCCTCCACGCGCAGCCGGATCACCAGCCCGACCGCCACCAGCACGAGGCTGACCAGGAACGGGATCCGCCAGCCCCACGACCGGAACGCCTCCGGCGAGAGCGAGTTGTCGACCAGGAAGAACACCAGCTGCGCCAGAATCAGCCCGGCCGGGACGCCGATCTGCGAGAAGGATCCGTACCGGCCGCGTTTGCCTTCCGGAGCGTGCTCGACCGCCATCAGCGCCGCGCCGCCCCACTCGCCGCCGGCCGAAATCCCTTGCAGGACCCGGAGAACGACGAGCAGGATCGGCGCGATCACGCCCGCCTGGTGGTACGTCGGCAACGCCCCGACGCCCGCGGTCGCGAGCCCCATCAGCACCAGCGACGCGACCAGCATCGCCTTGCGCCCCACGCGGTCGCCGAAGTGGCCCCAGACGATCCCGCCCAGCGGCCGCGCGACGAACCCGACGCCGAGCGTCGCGAACGCGGCGAGCGTGCCGGAGGACGGAGAAAGCGACGGAAAGAAAAGCTTGTTGAACACCAAGGCGGTCGCCGTGCTGTAGGCGAAGTAGTCGTACCACTCGATCGTCGTCCCGATCGCGCTCGCGAGCGCCACCCGCCGGACCCGTCCCGCCGTGTTCACGTCCTGCTCAAGCACCACTGCCGAGCCCCCTTCTCGTTCAGGCGCGTCATCTTGGCACGGCGGCTCCCCTCCGGTCGACCACCGGAAGGCGGGGGCTTCACCCATCTCCCCGCCCCGGCCTCGCGCCGTGAGGGGAACCCTCACAGCCCCAGATTCCCTCACGGCCCTCCGGACCCGCCGGACCCGCCTCCGTCCGTGAGGGGCCCCTTCACGGAATCAGATTCCCGCAAGGAGCCCTTCACAGACCTAGGCCGCCCACCGACATGCACCCAATGTGGCGTTCGGTGCGTCCCGCGCACCCGATGCCACATTGGGTGCATGGGACGCACCCAATGTGGCATTGGGGCGCAAGCCCCAACCCTCACCCAAGCCACACCCGCGCACCCGACTCGCCCGTCATCACCATCGCCTTCGGGGCGCCGCCCGCACAAGCCGCCGCAGCACCCGACCGCCGCCGAAAAACAGGCCAGCCCTAGCCCGCCTTGGCGATCAGCTCATCCGCGACCCACTGCGCGACCCCGGCCGGATACGGCGCGGGCAGCCCGAGCACGACATGGCTGAACCCGGCCTGCAGCGCCTCCCCGACCGCCGACCGGGTCCTAGCGGGCTGGTCGTAAGACACCGGCAGGTGGATCGAGCGTGTGATCTCCGCCGGATCGCGGCCGATGTCCGCGCAGTACCCGTCCAGCATCGCGCTGCGTTCGACGGCGTCCGCGATGTCCCCGCCAGGGATGTTCCAGACGTCGGCGTGCTCGGCGACCACGCGCAGCGTCGCGCGGGCCCGGCCGCCGATGACGAACGGCGGGTGCGGGCGCTGCACCGGTTTCGGATTGCCGAACGCACCGGTCAACTGAACGTGCTGACCGGCGAAATCGAACGGCTTGTCCTCCGTCCACAGCTTCCGGATCACCGTGCACGCCTCGGCGAACCGGCCCACCGCGTCGGCGGTTTCCAGGTACGGCAGGCCGTGCGCTTCGTACTCCCGGCGAGCGAGCGGGTGACTCGGCCGGGAACCGACGCCGATACCGAAGTCGAGCCGTCCGCCGGACACGATGTCGACGGTCGCGGCGATCTTCGCCAGCATCGCCGGCGGACGGAACCGGTTACTGGTTACCAAAAGCCCGAGCCGCAGCCGTTCGGTTTGCGCGGCCAGGGCCGAAAGCAGTGTCCAGCCTTCGAAAATCGGCCCGTCCGGTTCTCCCGCGATGGGCAGGAGGTGGTCGAACAGCCAGGCGTGCTCGATCGACGGGATCGCGTCCGCATCGAGCCACACCTGCTGCAGCGAGGCGTAACTGGTCTGCATCGGCGCGGTCATGATGCCGAACCGCGGTTTCGTGGTCATCGCGGGAAGTCCTTTCACTCGTGCGATTCGACGCGGCCGAGCGGGCTGTCCTCGATCCGGGACCAGCTGTCGTCGCCCGGGATGAGCGCGCTGCGGAGGTACGCTGTGGTCAGCCGCTGCTGCAGCGCGACGCGTTCGGGGCTTTCGTCGGTGGTTTCTTTGTGCTCGTAGCCCGAGATGCCGCCGAGCGAATGCTCCGCGCCGAAGAGCGTCAGCAGGCTCTTCTCCCCCGGGCTGAGCCGGTAGGCGTCGGTGAACCAGTCCGGGCCGCGCACGGACAGCATCGAATCGTCCTGATCCCCGGCGATGAACAGCGCGGGAGCCTTCAGATCGTCGAAACTCGGGCTCATGAACGGGAAATGCTCAGCCGCGAACGGCGACAGGTCCGCGCCGCCGATGCCGGTGAGCGCGAACAGCACCCCGGCGCTCACGCGCGAATCGGACAGATCCTCCCCGATGCTGCCGTCCGCTTCGACAATGCGCGCGCCCAGCAGCATGCTCGCCGACTGCGCGCCCCAGGAATGCCCGGCGACGGCGATCCGGCCGCGGTCGACTCGCCCGCTGAGCCCAGGCACCGCAGCTTCGACGGTGTCCAGCTGGTCAATAACGTGCCGGAGGTCGTCGACGCGCAGCCGCCAGATGTTCGGCGTGCGCGGGTCTTCCGCGGGCAGGGCGCGGGTCCGCGCATCGAGGTGAGTCGGTTGCACGACAACGAATCCGTGCGCGGCCCAGTAGTCGGCGAGCGGAGCGTAACTGTCGAGGGACTGGCTGAAGCCGTGCGAGAACACGATCACCGGGAGGTCCCCGCCGGTCACCGGGGCGGACACGCGCACCGGCAGGTCCTCGCCCCGGCCCGGCGCGTCGAGCCGCACCGGTTTGACCGAGACGACCGGAGCCGAGAGCTGTACTGCGGACATGGGAGTACCTTCTTTCGCCGTCGGGCGCGAGGGTGTGGTGGCCGGCGGCCCGATCTGGCATCATGAGCAAACGGAACGTTGCTCCGGTAACTATACGGAACACTGTTCCGCTTGTCCACCGGCGGCACGCGGAGGGAGTGGCACGTGGGTGAGAACGCGGGAGCCCGCGCGAAACGGGCGGACGCCCGGCGCAACGAGAAAACCCTGCTCGACGCGGCGTCGGCGGTCTTCGTCGAATCCGGGGTCGACGCACCGGTGCGCGACATCGCGACCAGGGCGGGCGTCGGCGTCGGCACGATCTACCGGCACTTCCCCACCCGCGCGGACCTGATCATCGCGGTCTACCGGCACCAGGTCGAAGCGTGCGCCGACGCGGGGCCGAAACTGCTGGCGGACAACGATTCCCCGCACGCCGCGCTCGCGCAGTGGATCGACCTGTTCGTCGACTTCCTCGTCACGAAGCACGGGCTGGCCGGGATCATGCAGTCCGACCACAGCGGCTTCGAGGCCCTGCACTCGTACTTCCTGGAGCGGCTTGTGCCGGTGTGCACCGAGTTGCTCGATGCCGCCGCGAAGGCCGGGGAAATCCACACCGACCTGGAGGCGGTGCACCTGATGCGGGGCGTGGGGAACTTGTGTATCGGCGCGGAAGCCGACGACAGCTACGACGCGCGCCGCCTGGCCGCGCTGCTGATTACTGGGTTGCGGCAAGCCGAGTAAGGATGTCCTCGGACGCGCAGCCGAGTCCGCCTAGGCCTGGCCGCGCGTTCCTGGATGACGGTTCACCGCGCCGGAACCTCGACCTCGTCCGGACGCCGTTCCGGACGTAGCCCCCGCCAAGCCGTATGCCGCAACCGGCCGTCCCCCGGCGTCAGGCGGCGGTACACCACCTCGCCGACCACTTCCGGGTTCAGCCAATGTGCGCCGCGCGCCCGGTCGCGCGGCACCTGGTCGGCGAACGGGCTTGTCTTGCGCTCCAACGGAACCAGCTGCGCCTGAAGATCCTGAAGCATCGCGTCGGTGAAGCCGGTGCCGACGTCGCCCAGGTACCGCAGCTCCCCCGAATCCGGGTCGTGCGCGCCGAGCAGCAGCGCGCCGATCGTGCCTTCACGGCGGCCCTGTCCCGGACGCCAGCCGCCGAGGATCACCTCGGTCGTCTGCACCAGCGGGTGTTTGAGCCATTCCGGACTGCGCCGTCCCGGGTGGTACCGCGACGTGCGGGCCTTCACCATCAGGCCTTCGAGCATCATTTTCCGCGCGACGTCGAGCAGCCCGGCCGGGGTCATGCCGTCTTCGGCGAGGTCGCTGTGCCGGTACCAGGGCGTGATCGCGACCAGCTGCCGGTCCGGCGGCTCGATCTCGGCGAGAATCTCGCGGCGCTCCTCGTACGGCGCGTCGAGCAGGCTTTCACCGTCCAGGCTCAGGATGTCGAAGGCGAAGTACGCGACGGCCTGCCAGGTGCGGTTCTGCAGGAGCCCGAAATCGGGGCGGCCGTGCTCGTCGAGGGCGACGATCTCGCCGTCGAGCACCGCGGGACGGCCGCCGAGCGCGTCGCCGAGCGCGCCGGACAGCTGTGGGAACCTGGTGGTGAAGTCGTTGTCGTTGCGGCTGGTCAGCAACGTGCTCCCGTCCGGCGCGACGCGCATGGTCGCCCGGTAACCGTCCCATTTGAACTCGTAGGCGTACGCCGGATCGTCGCGCAGCGTGCCGCCGTCGGGCGACGCCAGCATCGGCTCTATCGCGGGCGGCATGCCGCGGGACGGTTCGGACATTCGGGCACCTCCGCGCACCACCGTAAGCCGAACCCGCCGGATCCGCCGCCGTAAGATGGCGGAGTCCACGATGGAGGGGGCCAGGACCGGTGCCGAGCAAGGATTTCGAACGGATCATCCGCAAGCTGCGCGAGGTCGAACGCGCCAGCGGCCGCGACTACACGTCGTTCAGCGTGCGCGGCAAGCGCTTCGGCTACCACTGGCCGCGCACCGACACGGTCGGGCTGAAGCAGACCATCGCGGAACAGCAGGCGCTCGTCGCGGAACGCCCGGACGTTTTCGAGGAGCAGTTCACCTCCGGCGGGTTCGGCTGGGTGGTGGTGCAGCTGAGCGGCATCGAGGCCGACGAACTGGCCGAACTCGTGTACGAGGCGTGGCGGCTTTCCGCCCCGGAAGACCTGGCGGCCGAGGTCCCGCTGCCGCAGCTCTGACAATCCGGCAAATCGGGTAACGACCCGGCGGGTTCCGGCGATCTTCTTCGTGTTCTGGCGAAGGGGGTCTGCGGTGTCGCGGCGGTCGGTGCAGGTGCTGGTGGCGTTCGGGGTGCTGGCCGTGGGGGTGTTCCTGGTGTGGCAGCCGCTTTTCGCCGCTGGGACCGATCGCGCGTGCCTCCTGGGCCAGGACCAGCCCCCTTCGTGCGGCCCGTTCTACGCCAACCCGCAGGAGTGGGGCAAGGTTCTGATCGGCGGGGCGATTCTGGCGCTGCTCTACTTGCGCTACCTCGCCGACCGCAAACAGGTTCTGTGAGCCGGAGTCCACATCGGACCGGGCCGCCGCCGACCCGGCTCAGGGCGCGGCGCTGAAAACCCCGCCCACCGCAGAGCGCTTCCGTTGGCCGGAGTCGTATCGGGCTGATCCGCCGCGGTCAGCCCGCCGCAAGGCGCGGCGCTGAAACCTCGCCGACCGGTTCCGTTGGCCGGATCCGCATCAGGCCAATCCGTCTGCCGCCAACGCGTCTCAGCGAACGGTCTGATCTGCTTGCCCGACCGCGGCCCCGCCCCGCCGCGTCCACATCGGACCGTCCACAAACGACAGTGCGCCCCGGCCGACAAGGCCGGGGCGCACCAAAAGTCACCAGGGATTGTTGTCCTGCTCGTCCGGATCGATCCCGCCCGGACGGCGGCCCTGCGGCGGCGAAGCGGGCCCGCCCGGCGCGGGCGGCGTCGCGGGCGGACGCGGGGCGCCCCCCGCGGGAGGCGGCGTCTTGGCGGGCGGCTCCGGCTGCTCCTCCGCGCTGTCCTGCTGCTCGGCCGGGTCCGGGTCGGGATCCGGGAAGCGGTTGCGGAGCGAATCGAGCATGACGGCACGGGTGTCCGGGTCCTCGTCGCCCAGGCTGCGGCCCATGACCTCGGCCACGCGGTCGGTGATGCCCGACTGCGCCTTCCGCATGGTCTCGAGCACCATCCTGGAGAGCTCCTCCGGCGGGATGGTGCGCGTGCGGGAGCTGAACACCAGGTCGGACACGACCCCGTCGGCCCCGACGGTGACCTTGACGGTCCCGTCCGGGCTCGTCGCGGTCAGCCGCAGCTGTTCGGTTTCCTGCTGGGCCGCCGCGTAGCGCTCCGCCTTGCGGGCGAACCCGGCCGCCCATTCGTCCATTCGCCGGATTGCGTCGTCGGGGTCCCTGATCAGGTCACCCAGCCCACCCGCGCTGGTCATGCTTTTCGTTCTCCTCGAATCCCGTCACCCGCGCCGCCTGCGGGCGGGTCCAATCCTCGCCGCGACGGGCACCGTCATCTGTCGACGGTACCCGCCCGCCGCGGCGCCGCGAGAGCGCCACCGCTTCGCTACGCCTCGCCCGGCGAAACGCCCCGGTCGACCGGCTGCGCGACGTCGACCCGCTGCTTCGGCTGCAAGGGCTCCGCGCTGTCGTACCGGGCCTCCGCGGGCACGCCGTCCCGGTTGAACGGCGCGTTCTGCCCGGTCGGAGCCTGCACGCCGCCGACGCGGAACCGCTCCTTGAGCTCCCCGCTGTCGGTCTTGCTGAGCATCCCCTCGGTCGCGACCTTCTTGAACGGCTTCGATTGCCCCTCGTCGCCCTCCTGGTAGGACTTCGCGGCGGTCCGGACGTTGTCCGAGGTCGCCTGGACGCCCTCGATCGCCCCGCTGATCGCTTCCTTCGCCTTCTCGCCGGTCGGGTTGATGATCGGCGGGAGGAAAGCGCACAGCAGCCCGTACGCGTCGTCGGACATCGCGTAGTTCGCCGCCTGCGCCGCGGTGTTCAGCCGGTCCACCAGGCCGTCCAGGTGGCTCGCGTGCGCCACGAGGTCGTCGGGTTCTACGCGGAACCCCTGTGCGCCTCCGCTCATCGCCGCCTCACTTCCAGTCCTTGTTCTTCCAGTCGCCGATCACCGGCGGGGCGACGACCTCGTCCGGCGCGAAGAACGACGGATCGTCCGACTCGACGAAGCTCGCGACCTTGTGTTCCTTGTCCTCCGGGCCCTTGCCGCCCTTGCCGCCGCCCATGGCTCCCATGCCGGGAGCGCCGGTCGCGCCCTTGCCGCCGGCGCCGCCCGAGCCGGGGCCGCCGCGCCCGGCGACGCCTTCCTCGGCCGCGCCGGAGCCGCCCGCGCCGCTGAACGCGCCGCCGGAGCCGCCCTTGGCTCCGCCGAGACCGCCCGCGCCGCCGCCGAGCCTGCTGCTGATGCTCTCGCCGTTGACGCCGCCGACCTTGCCGATGCCGCCGAGCTTCTCGCCGCTCGGGCCGGTGCCGCCGCCGGGGAACAGCGGTTTGCCGTCCGGGCCGATCTTGCCGGGGTTGAACGGCTTGATCCCGCCCGGGCCCTCGGGGATCGAGGGCTTGAACGGCTGCGGCTTGTACGGGGTCGGCTTGTACGGGTCGCCGTCCTTGCCGGTCGGGAAGGACGGGATGGGCGGCGGGTTGAAACCCGGGCCGGTGCCGCCGGGGTTGCCGCCGCCAGGGATCGGCGGGATGTTCGGCGGGGTGAAGCCGGGGCCGGGGTTGCCGCCGCCGGGACCCGGAATGGGCGGGATGTTCGGCGGGGTGAAGCCCTGCGCCTTGGTCGAATCCGGGTTGGTGTCCGGGATGGACGGGAACGAGCCGCCGGGCCCGCCGGGGACGCCGCCCGGTCCGCCGGTGGCTCCGCCGGGGCCGCCCTGCGGGATCTGCAGCGACGCGGGATCGAACCTGCGCTCGGGGCTCTGTCCGCCGGGGCCTCCGGGGACCCCGCCCGGTCCGCCGCCGCCGGGTCCGCCGCCCGGGCCGTACGGCTTGCCGTCCGGTCCGATCGGCCGTCCGTCGGGGCCGATCGGCTGCCCGTTCGGGCCCACTGTCGTCCCCGGCGGGCCGATCGGCTTGCCGTCGGGACCCAGCGGACGCCCGTCCGGGCCGATGAGCTGGCCGTTCGGGCCGACCGTGGTCCCGGGCGGGCCGATCGGGTTGCCGTCGGGGCCGAGCGGCCGTCCGTCCGGGCCGACCCGCACCCCGCCCGGAGCGCCCGCGCCGCCGCCGGGCTTCATCGGGGTGCCCTTGAGCATCGGGGACATCTGCGCGGTGGGCAGCTTCGGCGGCTCGGCGAACCGGGGCGTGGCGACCGCGCCGCCGATCGTCTGGTCGTACCGCGTCATGATCTGCGCGGCCTGGTCCCGGGCCGCCTGCTGGTCGTTGTACGTCTTCATGGCCGAGGAGTAGGCCAGCACGTACGCGGTCGGGTCCTTGATCGTCATCAGGACCTTGTTCGCGTCCTGCGCCGAGAACTTCACCGGCGGGTTGGCGTTCATCGCCTTCTGCGTCTCGTTGAGCGCCTGGGAGTGGACCTCCTGCTGGCGCCCGGTCAGCGTCGCGCCCTGCGCGGTGGTGCCGAGCCACTTGCCGACGTTGGCGAGGTGCACGCGCGCCGCGTCGCCGGCGTCGCCCTTCCAGTTCGAGGTGCTCGCGTTGATCGCGTCGCCGAGGTTCTTCTGGTGCGTCGCCAGCTCGTTGCCGAGGCTCACCCATGCCTCCGAGGACTCGGCCACCCCGGCCGGGTCCGCGTGCGTGGTGATGGCGTCGATCATCTGCTCGTGCGTCGCGTTCTTCCAGTCGGTGTGCGGCGCGGCGCCCGGGTCGCGCATCTCGAGGTCCTTGCCGAGATGCTTCTTCGACTCCTCCAGGTTCCGCTGGTACATCGCCTGGATCAGCTGGTCGCGCGCCTTCCCCTGGACGTTCGGCAGCAGCCAGCCGTTGAAGATCGCGTCGATCTTCGTGGTCGCGTCCTGGCGCAGCTGGTCGCCCGAGGCCACGTCGTCCGGGCGGACCGGGCCGATGTAGTACTTCGACGAGGGGTCCAGCGTCGGGTTGTAGAGCGCGGTGTTGCCGGGGTCGTAGTCCGTCGAGGACGGATCGGAGACGGACTCGGCGGTCGGTTGCTTCTTGTCGGCCACTGGTCTCCCCTTCAGCCCTGCTCTTGCGCGGTGCGGTGGATGCGCTCGAACGTTTCCCTGGAGGTGTGCTCGCGCTCCTTGTAGTTCTTCTTCGCGAGCTTGATCGCCTCGACGTAGGTCGGGAACTCCTTGTGCGCCGCCTGCAGCTGGGTGACCAGGCCCTGCTGGTCGCGCGCGGTCTCGGCCATGTGCTTGCTGACGAACATCCCGGCCGGGCTCTTCGACATCGCCGGGACCCCGGCGATCTTCTCGATCAGCTGCACGTGCGCCTCCAGTGCGTCGAGCACGCCCTGGAGCGCGGCGATCATCTTGTCGCCGGTGCTGTCGTCCACCGCGAACGATCCGCGCTCGGCCAGCGTCTTGAGCTGGCGCGCGGGAAGCGAGAAGCCCACCGGGGCCTCGGGGGCCACCCTCGCTTCCATCGCCATCGGTGCCTCGTCGGTCATCGGGACCTCGTTCTCCTCGTGAACTGTCGCCGCTTGCGGGGGAATGGTCAGTAAACCTCGGAAACCGCCTGCTGCACGGCGCGCTTGAGCTCGCGGGGCCCGGCGGGCACGTATTCCGCGGTCAAGTCGCCGGCGTCGCTGACGGTGGATTTGATCAGGTAGCGGCCGTCGGCGGTGTCGAGCCAGCCGATCGGGTCGCCGCCGCGCCGCTCGCCGTGGCGGCCCCAGCCGCTCACCGCGATGTGCCCGCCGCCGAGCCGCGGCTGCGCCAGCACGCGTTCGAGCACCTCGACCCCGCCGGGGGCGGGGCGGGAGACCCGCGGGTCCGGGCGGCGCGGCTGCACGCGCCCGCTGACCTCGATCATCCCGAACGCGTCGGTCTCTTCCTCGTCCTCGGCCGCCTCGGCCCGGCGGCGCGCGGTCATCGCGGACACCTCCTGCGAGGCCGCCTGGCGGATCGTGTGCGCGCCGGTGCTGGCCGGGCGCGCCTGGGGCAGCACGCCGGCGATCACCTCGACGAGTTCTTCGTCGTCGAAGAGCGAGAACAGCAGCTTGTCGGTCTTCGGGTCCTGCGTGATCCCGAGCGCCTGCCTGCCGTCGGTGAGCGCGACCACCGCGATGTCCGCGCCGAGGCCGTCGATCCCGCTGACCGCGACCGAGACCCGCGGCTTCGCGAGCAGCTCGAAAGCGGTGCGCACGTACGGGCTCAGCTCGTCGCCGCTGGAGAGCCTGCGCTCCTCGATCGCGTCGTTGACGATCTTCGCGACCCGCACGTACCGCTCCGGTTCCGCCGGCACGGTGCCGATCCGGAGCGGGAACTGGCGGATGTTCCCGCCGGTCGCCTCCCCGACCACCAAAGCTTCGACGACGTCGAGAACGAACTCGAACCTGTCCGCCATCCCGAGGGCATCCTTCCCACAGCCGGGTCGGGCACAGCCGCTTCGGCACCCTTGTGAGTGACGCCGAATTGCGTTGCCGTGCCTGGGATTCGCAATGGGGAAAGACTATCAGTCCGGCGGGGGCCGGTGATCACCACGGGGACTGCTGCCCCAATGTACCGAGGGCCGTGTCCGAACAGACACGACCTGCGGTTTCGCCGCGCGCGGCGCTTGACGCCCGGCCGGGGAGCGGCGGAAATTCCTTGATGCGAGAAAGCCGACAAAAGGCCGCCGCGGATCGCGGCGGCCCGTTGCCGTGCCCGGTTTTACCGAGTTGTTCTTCTGTCCTTCGCCGTCGTTTCGCCGGTTCGTTGCTCCACAGTGGACACGGCGTCAGGAGGCGCCGCGCGCCCGTTCGATGTCCGGAGAGCGGTACATCCGCTCCGGGATCCGCGCCAGCGTCGACTCGTGCACCTGCGGCCCGAGCCCGTACAGCTTCTGGAAGCTCATGATCAGCGGCCGCCACGCGTCCGGGTCGACGTGGTCGTCGGTGCCCGGCAGCCGGATGTCGTCGTGCACGAACACCCGCTGCACACGCACCTCCAGGCCGACGATGCCGCCGCGCTGCGCCTCGTCGTCCTCGGCGAACGGATGCACGGACTCCAGCACGGCCTCCATCGCGACCGGGCATTCGGCGACCCGCGGCGGCGCCACCGTCTCGGACGGCACCGGAGTGAGCCCCGCGCGGCCGAACTTGTCCGCGACGTGGAAGTAGCCGCGTTCTTCCTTGCGCGGCGGCACCGGGTCGGACCCGGTGGTCAGCGCGAGCCGGTCGACCGCGGCGGCCATCGCCGACGAAGGCAGGTTCAGCACGCATTCGCGCGTGCGCAGGAGGTTGAGCGTGGTCTTCGAGCGGGCGCCGAGGCCGAGCATCGCGCGCCAGCCGAGCCAGAACGCCGACGACATCGGGGCCAGGTTGGCCGAACCGTCCTCATTGGACGTCGAGATGAGCACCACCGGCGTGCCGAAGTACAGGATTCCGGGCTCGATCGCTGTGTGGGTAGGAAAAGTCGTGTTCACATCGCCCAGTCTGGCTACCGCCGCCGGTGCGCCGCTGGCGGAAATCGGCCGTCGCTTTCCGGCCCGGGAAAGCCGTGAGGGGAACCCTGAGGGAATCAGATTCCCTGAGGGTTCCCCTCACGGACGGCTAGGCGATGCCAGCGGCGGACAGCGCGCGGCCGGTGAGGACCCGGGCGAGGTGCTGCCGGTACTCGGCCGTGGCGTGCGGCTCTTCCGGCGGCGAAGTGCCTTCCGCGGCCAGTTTCGCCGCTTCCGCCGCGGTGGCTCCGTCAGCCAGCGCGCGTTCGGTGGCCGAAGCGCGCAGTGGCGTGCCGCCCATGTTGATCAGGCCGACCGACCTACCGGTGACCGCGACGCCGACGATCGCCCAGTCGATGGCCCGGCGAGTGAACTTCTCGAAGCCCCAGCCGAGTCCGGCCTGACTCGGCAGCCGGATCTCGGTGAGCAGCTCGTCCGGTTCCAGCGGCGTCGTGAACGGCCCGAGGAAGAAC
Source organism: Amycolatopsis sp. NPDC003676 (assembly GCF_053587275.1). Taxonomy (NCBI): domain Bacteria; kingdom Bacillati; phylum Actinomycetota; class Actinomycetes; order Pseudonocardiales; family Pseudonocardiaceae; genus Amycolatopsis; species Amycolatopsis sp. NPDC003676. The sequence continues at coordinate 30,965 of NZ_JBSFNS010000056.1, read as the reverse complement.
TCCGCGGCCGGGATCCGCCGCTCCCCCCGCGGCCCGCGCGCGACGAGCGTCCCGTCCGCCGCGAGGACCGCGGCGGGCAGGTCGGCCGCCGAGTCGGCGTGCACCAGCGATCCGCCGATCGTCCCGCGGTGGCGCACCTGCGGATCGCCGACCGATCCGGACACGTGCGCGATCAGCGGCGCGTGCTCGGCGAGCACCGGGTCGTGCTCGAGGTCGTGGTAGCGGGACAACGCCCCGATCACCACCTCGTCGCCGTCGGTCCGGACGAACTTCAGCTCCCGCAACGGCGCGATGTCCACCACGACCTCCGGCGCGGCGAACCGGAGCTTCATCAACGGCAGCAACGAATGCCCGCCCGCGAGCAGCTTCGCGTCCTCGCCGTGCTCGGCGAGCAACGCGAGCGCCTCGTCCACAGTGGACGCACGCCGGTAGGCGAACCCAGCCGGGATCACTGCGCCACCTCCTGCCCGGACGCGTCGATGACGGCGCTGACGATGTTGTGGTACCCGGTGCACCGGCAGAGGTTGCCCTCCAGCGCGGCACGGGCCTCGTCGCGCGTCGGCTTCGGGTTTTCCTTCAGCAGCGACACCGTCGCCATCATCATGCCGGGCGTGCAGAAGCCGCACTGCAGGCCGTGCTGCTCGCGGAACGCGCGCTGCACCGGGTGCAGGCCGTCTCCTGAGGCCAGACCCTCCACAGTGGTCACTTCGTGCCCGTCCGCCTGCGCGGCCAGCACCGTGCAGGATTTCACCGATTCGCCGTCGAGCAGCACCGTGCACGCCCCGCAGGACGTGGTGTCGCAGCCGATGTTCGTGCCGGTGAGGCCCGCGGTGTCCCGCAGGTAGTGCACGAGCAGGGTGCGGTCGGGCACTTCCTGCTCGACCGTCTTCCCGTTCACCTCGATCGAGACCCGCACGTCAGTTCGCCTTCCTAGCGTCGTTCAAGGCCGTCCACACCCGCAGCGGGGTGGTCGGCATGTCCAGGTGCGCCACGCCGAGGTGGGCGAGCGCGTCGACCACCGCGTTGTGCACCGCCGGCGTCGACCCGATGGTCGCCGCCTCGCCGATTCCCTTGACCCCCAGCAGGTTCCGGGTTGTCGGCGTCTCCATGTCCACCAGTTCGAAATCGGGCAGCTCGGGCGCGGTGACGAACGAGTAGTCGGCCAGCGTCGCCGTGGTCGGGTTGCCGTCCGCGTCGTAGCTCATCACCTCGAGCAACGCCTGCGCGATGCCCTGGCCGAGCCCGCCGTGCCGCTGGCCGCGGAAGGTCAGCGGGTTCACGATCGGGCCCGCGTCGTCGAGCGCGACCAGCCGGCGCACCTCGACCTTGCCGGTCTCGGTGTCCACCTCGACGACCGCGAGGTGCGCGCCGAACGGGAACGTCGGAGCGCCGTCGCCGAACCAGACGTCGGCGGTGAAGCCCTCTGCCTCGGCGGCGACGCGGGCCCAGTCGAGCGTGGTGCTGGACGGCGCGCCGCGGACCTGCCAGACGCCGCGTTCGACGTCCAGCTCCAGGTCGTCCGGCGCGGCTTCGAGCAGTTCCGCGGCGACCTGGCGGGCCTGCGCCACGACCTCCTCGGCCGCCTGCCGGATCGCCGAACCGCCGAGCTGCAGCGACCGCGAGCCGAAGGTGCCGATCGCGCGCGGGACCTCGTCGGTGTCGCCGTGCCGGACGGTGATCTTGTCCAGCGGCACGCCCAGCTGGTCCGACAGCAGCATCGCGAGCGACGTCCCGAGCCCCTGCCCGTGCGGGGAACTGCCGGTCCACGCGGTGACCGAACCGTCCGGGTGCACGTCGACCCGGCCGCTCTCGCCCGCCGCGTCGCCGCCGGTGATCTCGACGTAGGAGGCGATGCCGAGGCCCAGCGCCACCGGATCGCCGGCGTCGCGGCGCTTCCGCTGTTCTTCGCGCAGCTGCGCGTATCCCGCCGCGTCGAGCACCTTGTCGAGCGCCGCCGCGTACTCGCCGGTGTCGTAAGAGCCGCCGGTCGGTGTCTGGTAAGGGAATTCCTCGGGACGGATGAAGTTGACCCGCCGGACGTCGGCCGGGTCCATCCCGATTTCCGCGGCGAACAGGTCGATCGCACGCTCGACCGCGGCGGTCGCCTCGGGACGGCCCGCGCCGCGGTAGGCCGCGATCGGCGTCGTCGTGGTGACCACGCCGCGGCTGCGGGTCTGCACCACTGGGAAGCGGTAGACGCCCGGGGCCATCATCTCGGTGAGCGTCGGCAGGAACAGCGCCCGCGGGTACGCGCCGGTGTCCTGGAGGACGTCGAGCCGGTACGCCAGCACGGTTCCGTCGCGCTTGCCGCCGATGGTCACGGTGTTGCGCTGCGCACGGCCGTGCGTCATCGAGGTGAGGTTCTCGCTGCGCGATTCGGCCCACCGCACCGCGCGACCGGCACGCTGCGCCGCCCAGGCGAGCAGCACCGCTTCCGGATCCGCGCCGATCTTCGCGCCGAACCCGCCGCCGACGTCCGGCGCGACGACCCGCACCCGGTCCTCGCCGATGCCGAGCCCGCCGGCCACGATGCTGCGCCCGATCTGCGCGTTCTGCGTGGAAAGCCACAGCGTGACCCGGCCGTCCTCGCCCCACGCGACGGACGCGCCGCGCGGCTCGACCGGGGCCGGGGCCACGCGCTGGTTGAGGATGTCCTCGGTGACGACGACTTCGCAGCCCTCGAACACCGAATCGTCGAACTCCTCGGGGCCGTTCGAGTGGACCACGTTGCTGCCGTGGTCCGGAAACACCAGCGTCTCCCCGGCGAGCGCGGTGTCGAAATCCGCGACCGCTTCGAGCGGGTCGTAGTCCACATCGACCAGTTCGGCCGCGTCGGCGAGCTGGTACCGCTCCTCGGTGAGCACCAGCGCCACCGGCTCGCCGACATACCGCACGACGTCCTTGGCCAAGAACGGCTCCGCGACCGGCCCGGCCTTGCCCGGTCCGATGTCGAGGTCCGCCGCCGTGTAAACGCCGACAACGCCCGGCGCGGTACGGGCTTCCTCGACGTCGATCCCGGCGATGCGCGCGTGCGCGATCGGGCTGCGCACGAAAACCGCGTGCACGGCGCCGGCGAGCGCTTCTTCCTTGAGGTCGTCGACGTACGTTCCGCCCGCGGTGATCAGCTTCTCGTCTTCGACGCGCACCACCCGGGTGCCGACAATGCTCATCTGTCCTCCTGCTCGGGTACCCCGCCGACTATGCCCGTTTGTGCGGCTGCGCGTCAGTCTCTCTTGGTTTGCCACGCCGAAACTGGTGTGCGGAGTGCGTGCGGTGGCGTGGCGGAAGATAGCGCACCAGCCTGGCTGGGCTGGCAGCTGACTCCGCTTGATGATCTACGGCCGTTGACGGGCGGCTCCCGTTCAGGAGCGGCTCTTCATCGTGACCGCGTACCCGCTGCGGGGACTTGCTCCTCGAACCAAACGCGGAGCGACTTCAGCGTCTCCGCGATGTTCTGGCCTGCGAGATGCTCCAGATACTCCTTGCGCAGCCGGAGCTGGTCCCGCAGCTCGCTGCCTTCGAGAGGCAGCGCTTGTTCGCCTGCCCAACGGATCTCGGCGAAAGTGTTGAAGATGCCGCTCTGGCCAAGCCGCAGCGGGAAGCGCATCGCGCCAGCCACCTCGGCGAAATCCAGCAGCTGATGGATCGACCGGTTCACCGCGTAGCGGGCCCCAGCCAGCTGTCCGGCCATGTGTCCAGCGCTGTAGCCCGGCATGTTCTTGCACCAGTCAGACAGTCCTCGCACCCACACCAGCACCTCCACGGCTCCGCCGTGAAGCAGAAAACCCGCCTCTTCGCGGGTCAGCCCGTCCTCGAAACGGGCACCGTCGAACATGACGAGATCTTGCAGCCATCGGTCGTGTGCGCGCTGGAGCAGTCGAAGCGCCCTGTTGGCAGTGGCATAGTCAAACTCGGTCGGCTGAGCCTCTCTGTCTTGCCCCGCAGTCGCGACCGGCCAGCCGCCTGTTACTCAACCCGAGTACGCCTGCCAAGCCAGCACCGCCGCCAAAGAAAGCCCTCCCAGCCCGATCGCGATCCGCAACGGCGTCGCGGGCAGGTAACGCACCAGCACCGACCCCAGCCACGAACCCGCCACCGAACCGAGGCACACCGCGATCGCCGCGGGCCAGTAGACCTTGCCGGTGAAGGCGAAGACCAGCGCGGCGATCAGGTTCGCGGTGCCGGTGGCGATGTTCTTCGCGGCGTTCGTGCGGGCCAGCGACTGGCTCCACACCGTCGTCAGCAGCGCGAGCATCAGCACGCCGGCCGCGGCCCCGAAGTACCCGCCGTACACGCCGACCAGGAACGCGGCGATCCCGGTGAGCGGGCCGATCCCACGGTGTTCACTGTGCTCGGCCATCCGCCGCAGCCGCGGGCCGGCCATCAGCACGATCGACGCGCCGCCGATCAGCCACGGCACCACGACGGTGAACGCGTCCGGCGAGCTGACAAGCAGCACAAGCCCGCCGCACGCCCCGCCCGCCGTGGTGATCAGGCACAACGGCAGCAGCCGACGGCCTTGGCCCTCCAGCTCCGGGCGCGCGCCGACCGCGGCCCCGGCGGTCGTGCCCAGCATCGCCACCGTGTTGGTCATGTTCGCGATCACCGGCGGCAGCCCGGCGGCCAGCAGCGCCGGGTACGACACCAGCGACGCGAGGCCCGCGGTCGCGCCGGTCAGCCCGGCCCCGACCCCGGCCAGCACGAGAAGCAGGAATCCGCCGGGGCCAGTGATCACGTTGTCATCTCAACACGGCGGTCCGGGCGCCTTCCGGCGGGGGACGCCATGGCGACCGCAGCCGATATGCGGTTCTGAGACGGGTACGCCAGGTTCCTGGTGCAGGATTCCGAGTTCCCGGGCTACCCGTCGGCGGTGTTCGCCTGCCGCTTCGTTGCTCGGGCTCGGACTTCGTGCCCGTACTTGTCGGTCTGTTTGCAGACGGTCGCCGGTGCTTCCGGCGCCGGCCATACGGAGATCAGGTAGTGCTCGTTGGGAGTGTCGGCGTTGGAGTGGGGGGCGATGTCGCGGCCGCGGGCGTGCACGCGCACCCGGTAGGTGCCGGGCCCCACGTAAGCCAGTTCGTCGAGTTCCCGCGGCGGGCCGTCCATCATGTTGTGGACGAGAACGAATCCCTCTTCGCTCTCCAGCGATATCTCGGAGACTTCGTCCCAGCCGTCGGGTTCGACCGAGCCGGGCTCGGCCTCGAGCACGTGCAAGGTCACGCTGACCTTGCCCGTCGCGGTGCCGGTCAGGACGGCCGCCCCGCCGGAATCCGTCCCGACGAGACCGTTGGCGTAGGCAGGGCCCAGTTCGGGGACATCCGCGGCGTAGTCCGTGACGCAGAAGTGGCCGTAGTCCACGTACAGCTCAGCGGTCGCTGTCCTCACCGGCTTGGTCACGCGTTCCTCCTGGCCTCGGCTAGCGGGTCGTCACTCAGAACGGGGTTTCCTCGATCGCCCGGCAGTAGAACTTATCCAACGCGACGACGCCGTTTCGAGGACCCCGTTTTCCGTGCCTCACGAAGGGGCCGGAATTGTTCCGTCGGCGGGCGATGTATCCGCCGTTGCCCGGACGATGCAGGCGACCTGACCCGATGAGCCGAACAGGTGGTTCGCGATCTTGGCTTTGACGGTCTGGCAGTCGTCCGTTGTGGTGAAAGTAAAAGGCGGCCCGACCTGAGGGGACTGGTTTGTGTCCGCGGCCGGGGCGGGCGGGGCCGTGCTTCCGGCAGGCGCGGCGTCGGCGGCGCCGAACTGCACCAAGGAGAACACCAGCAGCGACATGACACCAGCCGCCGCCTGTCGCACGAAAAGCAACCTTCTTCGCCTTGATCGAAAACTATTCCGCATTGAAAAGTGCCTTTCGCTGCTTTTATCGAATTATGCTGGGAACTTTCGCGCTGGCAGTTCACGCGGGACGATTCTCGTCAACGGATTCCCGCCGACAGCGCGATCAAATTACAAGCACGGGGCGGCAGTGCACAATCGCCTCGGACTCCATTCGTTCGATGTGCCCGAATCTTCGACGGCCGCGACGGACATGTCCGCGACCTCGTCAGCGACGATCGCCTCCGCAGCCCGACGATCACCGCGGTCCCAGCCATCCGGGTCGCCGCTCCTCCGCCGAAGTGTATAGGGCGTTATACGATTTCGTCCGCCGTTGTCCGAAACCGGACGGGATCGGCCGGGATGCTTGCCCGGGCGCTCGACCGCCGCACAGAATCCCGCGTTGACAAGGTTGTCAGCGATCCTGGAGGACGCGCGATGGACGGGTTCACCCGGCGGCAGGCGCTCGGTCTCGCGGGCGCTGGCGCGGCGCTCCTCCTGACCGCGGGGACAGCGCGGGCGGCACCCCGGTCCGCGCCGGATCCCGTCGCCGCGACGTACCTGCGGGTCCTCCTCCGGCACACCCGCTGGGCCGAGCAGCAGTTCGACCGGGCGGCCGGGATCTACCCCGCCCGCGACTTCACCTTCGCGGTCGTCCTCGGCAACGCCCTGCTGTTGACCCGCGACAGTTACGACGCCGCCATCGCCGGAGTAGACCGCGAAACTCTCCGCGAGCACACTCTCGCCACCATCAAGCACTTCGCCGCCTCGAACCGGCTCACCGGCGGCGCCGAATGGGGCCGGAAGCTGTTCTTCGACACCACTTTCCAGTCCTACTTCCAGCTCGCTGCCCGTCTCTTGTGGACAGAGCTGGACGCCGCGACGCAACGGAACGTCGAGCGCATCGCCACCGAACAGGCCGCCTACACGACCAGCCTCGGCACCGGCAACGACCCTGCCTCCGGCGACTGGACGCCCAACGGCCTGCGCGGCGGCTACGTCGGCGACACGAAACTCGAAGAGATGGGCGTCTACGCGCAGTCGCTCGCCCCGGCGCTCGCCTGGACGCCGAACGATCCGCGCGCTCCCGGATGGCGCGCGGGGTTCGGTTCCTGGAGCCGCAACGAGGGCGGTCTGCCCGCGGCTGATCTGGCGAATCCCCGGCTGGTGGACGGAAAACCGGTCAGCGACAACACCGCGACCAACCTGTACGACACGTTCCTCGTCGAGAACCACGGCTCGTTCGGCCCGCACTACCAGGAAGAACTCTGGCGCACGTCCGGCCGCAACGCGATGCACTTCCTCGCCGCCGGCGTCCCGCTGCCGGAGGTGCTCACCGCGCAGCCGAACGGCGAACTGCTGTGGCGCACCATGCTCCTGATGACCAGTGACGCCGGCGAACCGCTGATGCCGATGGTCGCCGACCGCGAACACCTCTACGGCCGCGACGTCATCCCGCTCGCCTTCCGCGCCCAGGTGCTCGGCGACCGCTACGCCGCTTACGCCGAGGCCCAGCTGGCCGCACGGCTGGAGCCGTACCAGGCGTACCCGCCGGTCGACCGGATCACGAAGTTCTCCGGCGAACCCAAGTACGAACCGGAAGCCCGCGCCGAACTCGCCATCAGCTACCTGCTGCACGAATGGCGCGCCGACCACGGAGGCCCGATCAGTGCGGTGCGCAAGGAAGAATTCGACGCCCACGCCGCTCGCGCCGCCGATTTCGGCGCCGGGCCGGGTCTGCTGGCGCACCGCTCCCCCGCCGCGTGGGCCGCGACCGTCAGCAAACCCGGTTTCGTGAAATTCGCCTGGCAGCCGAACCACGACGACTGGCTGTTCGTGCTCGGCGGAGCGAACCCGATGCTGCTGCCCGCCACGAACATCGCCGTGCGCGAACGCCATGCCACGGTGTATCGCAAGGTGCGTGACGGATTCGATGGCACGGTGGGCGTCCTGCGGTTCGACACGGGATACGCCGCGCTCGCCACTCTTCCCACCGGTGCCGCGGTCTACACCAGCACCGGCCTCGCGGCGGACGAAGGGGTGCTCAACGTCTACAACCTCGCCATGCCAGGCGTTCCCGGCCTCGATGGCGATCGCACTTACACCGCCGCCGAGGGCGCAGTGACGCTCCCGGCACAGTCCGGGTCCACCGGTGCCCGCACCGATGAGCTGAGCTTCGCTCCGGTGACCGCGCGGCACGTACGGATGCTTGGCGTGCAGCCGGATCCGCAGTACGGCTACTCGCTCTGGTCGTTCGAAATCCATGACGGCGACAGCCCTGACCTCGCGCTGGCGAGAACCGCGTCCGCGTCGTCGGCCGCGCCGGGCAAGGAGGCGAAGCACGCCACCGACGGCAATTCCGCGACACGCTGGGCAGTGTCCACATCGGACCGTCCACGGGCGGACAGCTGGCTTGCCGTCGATCTCGGTGCACCGCAACGGTTCAGCAGTGTGCGCCTCAGCTGGGAAGCCGCCGCCGGACGGAAGTACCGGATCGAAACCTCGCCCGACGGCACCACCTGGACCCCCGTCGCGACCTACCCCACGCCCGCGCTGCACAGCACCGGCGGCTGGCTGGACATCGACGGCCGGGCCGGGATCGTCGTCACCAGCCCGAATCCGCTCACCGTCACGAGCGACCACGTCACGCTCTCCGCCGGTCCGCCCGCGCCGCTGCTGGCCGAGCTGTATCCCGGCCGCGCGAACCTGCCGAAGCTCGCCCAGCGGGCCCGCGCCACCGCGACCGGAATCCACACGAGCGTGACGGACGATTTCCTAGTGCTGGCAAACCTTTCCGCCACCACCGCATCCGGAACCGCTTCCCTGCCACAGAATCGCACCGCACTGCTGCTGTACCGAGGCACGCAGAAAGTCACCGAGTCTGGCAGTTCGTTCAGTTACGAACTGGCTCCTGCCGAAGGCCGGATCGAACCGCCCCGCTTCACCGTGCGCGGCATGTCCGGCGCCGCCGTACCGCCCGGCCTGACCGCCGTGGTGCACGACGCCAGCCGCGTCGACCTGACCGCACCGCCGGGGCTGCTGCCGACCGTCGTGACCGTGGCCCCGACCGGCGGCCGTCCGCGCACAGTCGCGTTGCCGCCGCGCCACACCGTGCCCGTCGTCTTCGCCGGAACCCGGCCGTACCCGTTGAACGACCGCGCGCTCGGCGCCGTGACCTTCCCGGCCGAACCGCTGCCGCCGGGGATGACCAGCCCGGACGCCGCCGTCGACGACAACCCGGCGACAGCATGGCAACCCGGCCCCGGCGGCCGGTTGGTGGTGGACCTCGGCGCACCGCTGCCGATCGCGACCGCCGAACTCGCCTGGACGACCGGGCGGATCCCCGCCACCGTCGTCGAGACCAGCACCGACGGCGTCACCTACACCGAAGCCGTCCGGCCCGGCCGCAAACGCACGACCTCCGTCACCCTCGCCAAACCGGTCCGATACCTGGCTGTCCGCACCCTGAACTGGCGACCCGGCGACGCCAACCTCACGCGCGTCTCCGCCCTCACACAGCCGACGGCGTGACCTGCACCGAAGCCGCCCGCCGAAAGCGCGCCTCCCCCATCGCCCTCACCAAACCAGTCCGATACCTAGCCCTCCACACCCTCGACTGGCGACCCGGCGACGCCAACCTCACCCGCTTCTCCGCCCTCACACCGCCGACGGCGTGACCCACGCCGAAGCCGCCCGGCCAGACCGCAAACGCACCACGTCCGTCGCCCTCACCAAACCCGTCCGATACGTGGCTCGCACTCACACCGCCGAACTAGCCGGCCAGTCCTCGAACGGCAACGCGAGCGTGTGCCCGGTCTGCTCGGCTTTCGCGCGCAGGTACCGGACGTTGTTCTCGTTCGCGAAAACCCCGGTGCGGACCTGCTCGCGCACCGCGACGCCGTGGCGCGCCAGCTGCGCCGCCTTGTCCGGGTTGTTCGACAGCAGATCCAGCTGCTCTACACTGAGCACGGTGAGCATTTGCGCGGCGGCAGTGTAGTCGCGCGCGTCTTCCGGCAGGCCGAGCGCGGCATTCGCCGCGTAGGTGTCCAAACCGGAATCCTGCAACGCGTACGCGTCGAGCTTGTTGTATAGCCCGATTCCGCGGCCTTCCTGCCGCAGGTAGAGCACATACCCGCCCACCTCGGAAATCCGCGCGACCGACTCCGCCAGTTGCGGGCCGCAATCGCAGCGCGCAGATCCGAAGACGTCGCCGGTGAGGCATTCCGAATGCAGCCGTACCAACGGCACCGGACCGGGTTCGCCCAGCACGAAGGCGAGATGCTCGAGCCCGTCGGACAGCCCCGTGAAGGTGACCGCTTCCGAGGGCACCGCGGGGCCGTCGCCGAACCGCAGCGGAATCCGTACGCGGGTGCGCACCTGTGGAACTGTCGTCATCGGGCAACTCCTTTCCCCCTGAACGATTCCGACCCTACCCAGAACCACCGACAGAAACGCGTTCCCGGAGTGCGGCCGAGATCACGTAAGCTCGAGGGCATGGCCGACCGCCCGGAATTGTTCGTCCCCGAAGCCGATCCCGCGCAGCTCGCCGACCTGCGCTCCCGGCTGCGCGCGACCCGCTGGCCGGACGCCCCGGAGGACGGCTGGGCGCTCGGCGCCGACGTCGGCTACCTGCGCGAACTGATCACCTATTGGGCGGAAGAGTTCGACTGGGCGAAGCAGGAGGCCGCGCTCGCGCAGCTGCCGCGCTACCGCGTCCGGCTCGGCGAATCGCGGATCCACTTCGTGCACGCCCGCGCGGTCGCGCCCAGCGGTCCGGTGCTGCCGCTCGTGCTGACCCACGGCTGGCCGGACTCGTTCTGGCGCTATGCGAAGGTCATCCCGCTGCTCACCGACCCCGGCGCGCACGGCGGCGACCCGGCGGACGCGTTCGACGTCATCGTCCCGGACATGCCCGGCTACGGCTATTCCGACCGCCCCACCGGCCCGGCGCCCGACTCGATCGCCGTCGCCGGACTGTGGGCCGAGCTGATGACCGTCCTCGGCTACCCGCGCTTCGCCGCGGCGGGCGGCGACATCGGCAGCAGCGTCAGCCGTTTCCTCGCCCTCGACCACCCGGACCGGGTCGTCGCCGTGCACCGGATGGACGGCGGACTGCCCGTGGTCGTCCCGGACGACGTGACGCCGGAGGAACGAGAATGGCTCCAAGACGTCGCGGCTTGGGGCGCGGCCGAAGGTGCGTACGCCTCGATGCACCGCACTAAACCGCAGACCGCGGCCGTCGGGCTGACCGATTCGCCCGCCGGGCTGGCCGCGTGGATCGTGGAGAAGCTCCGCGCCTGGAGCGGCAAAGACGCCTTCACCAAGGACGAGATTCTCACCAACATCACCATCTACTGGCTCACCGGCACCATCGGCTCGGCCATGCGGATGTACCGGGCCAACGCCGCGATCCCGCCCGAGCAGTACGCCCGGCGGGTCGAAGTGCCGTCGGGATTCTCGCTGTTCCCGGCTGATCTCGTCCGCACGCCGCGTCCGTGGCTCGACCGGATGGCGAACACGGTCCGGGTCACCGAACCGGCGCGCGGCGGGCATTTCGCGCCGTTCGAAGAGCCGGAGTTGTACGCGCGGGAACTTCGCGACTTCTTCCGTCCGTTCCGGACCGCCTAACTCCCCCACGTAGCCGGCATCCACCCCGCGTCCCCCACCGGCGGCAACGCAGGCGACAGCAACGCCAGATCCGGCGGCACCAACACCGCCGCGGACACCAGCGCCGCCACCAGATCGTCGTCCGCGGACCCAGGTCGGAACCGGAACCGCACCGAGTCCAGCACGGCCGTCACGACCTCCGCGGTCCAGCCGCCATCGGGATCCAGCGCGGACAATCGGCGCGCCGCCAACGAAACCGGCACCGGACGCGGCCGTTCCTCCCACCGCAAGAACCCCCGCGCCACCATCGCGAGCACGAGCCGTTCGTCCGGCCGCAGCCGCCCGGCCGGGGCCGGCGTCGGCGTCCCGTCGGCGATCCGCACCTCCAGCACGTGCTCGCGATCCCCCGAACCGCGCACGTACACCGGCAGATAGCCGGGCGGCAGCGGGACCGGCTCGGCTCCGGCGAACAACAGCCGCGACCGCGGCAGCCGCAGCGGCACCTTGCCGGTCGCCCGCACCCACCACCGCCCCGCGTGCTGCTCCAGCACGCCGTGGCGGCGGCTGACCCGCCGGTCGTCCTCGCCGAGCGGCACCGTCACCTCCGCGGTGTTCCGCCCGAACGTGACCGGCCCGCGCGCCGCCGGCGGCACCAGGACTCCCCCCGCGCGTCCCAGCACCGCCAGCGTGCCCGGCGGCGACGCGAACCCGAGCGCGAGGCTCGGGTGTCCCGCGGGCAGCGTCCGCATCGCCTCCCCTGCCACGGACACCCCCCGCGCAGCCGCTGCCGGCCCCGGCCGGGCGACCGCGACGGCCCTCCGGGGGCGCGGGGCCGGATCCGCCGCGCACCGCGAGTCAAGCAGGCGGAGCCGGGACCCCTCCCGGATCGTCGCCGGGTTCGAGCAGCGCCAGATCCGGCGGGACCAGCGACGTCGACAGCAGGAGTTCCTTGATCAGGTTGTCGTTCAACGCGTTCCCGACCGGTTCGCCGACCTCTTCCCTGGTCAGCCCGGCGACCCCGGCGCGCGCCAGCCGGGTGCGCACCGCGCCGACGAGGTGTTCCACGCGCTTGCCGGTCCAGGGCGCTTCCGGATTCAGCTCGGACAGCTGCTCCGCCACCTGCCGCCACGCGAGCGGCTGCGGATACTGGTCCTGCAGCAGATACCGCTGCGCCAGCGAAACCAGGACGAGCCGTTCGTCCGGTGTGAGCCGCCACATCCGCGGCGGTTCGGTGACGTCCTGCGGCCGCGAATCCGGCCGGCGGCCGTCCGCGCCCGCGACGTACACCTCCAGCAGATGCTCGCGCCCGGCCGATCCGCGCACGAACGCCGCGGTGTAGCCCTCGGCCAGCGGCACCGGTTCCTCCTCCGGGAACAGCAGCCGCGAACCGGGCAGCCGGATCGGCAGCTTCCCGGTGTTGTGGATCCACCAGGAATCCCCGCGACGCACCAGGAATCCCTGCTGCCTGCTGACTTTCCGGTCGTCCTCGCCGACGCACACGTGCACGTCGTCGCGGTTGCGCCCGAACAGCACCTGCCTGCCGTCGCGCGGCGGCATGCGCACGCCGCCGGTGACGGCGAGCGCGAAAATCGTGCCCGGAGGGGAAGGCGGGACGCCGTGCGCGAGGCTGCCGTGATCCGGGCCTAGCTCTTCCGGCGGTGCGGGAAACGCGGTCATTTCTTCGGCAGCTTTCCGGCCAGCGAACCGGCCAACGCGGACGCCGGCGCGCACAGCTGTTCCGGCGGCCCGTCGCCCTTCACCACGACCCGCAGCCGTTCCACCCTCGGTTCCCCGTGCGCGTCGGTGTAGGAACGGTAGACGAGGACCGCCTGGCAGCTGCCGTCGGCGTAATCGTTGGTCTTGAGATACGCGTCGTGTCCGCCGATCTGCACGAGCTGGCCGGTCGTGCTGTCCGGCGGCTGGTCCCGGTCGAACATGACGGTGACCGAACGGTCGCTCGCCGGGCTCTTCCAGTCGCACCACCAGCCGCTGAAACCGGGCTTGATCTGGACCGGCGCGACGACCCGGGCCGTCGAGGCGACCGTGACCGCGTCGAGCAGCGAACACGCGTCCACGTACGCCAGCGAACCCGCCGGGAACGCCGATGCGCGCGCCGGAACCCCAGCCGTCGTCATGGCTTTCGTCGCCGAAGCGACTGCGGCGTCGGCGGCCTGGCACAGGTCGAGCTTGTAGGCGTCGTCCTGTTTCTTGGCCGTCACCTGCACCACGAACCGGTCCTGCAGCGGGATCTGCCGCACGCACTGGTCCTTGTCCGAGGCGGAGAACACCGTGAACGGCCCGGACTTCGACTGCGTGCCCTCCAGCGCCGAGGCGGGCGGATCGTGCAGCTCCGCCAGGACGTCCGCCTTCAGGTCGCCCTGGTGCAGGATCACGTCGCAGCGGTTGAAGTTCCCGTAGTCCGGGACGACTTCCGGTTCGCCGAACGGTTTCAGCGGCGCGGGATCGACCAGCCGGCACGGATCCGCGGCCCTCGGATCGGGGCCGAGCCCGAGCTTCGTCTGGGCCACCGGCGCGACCGGCGGGGAGGTTTTCGCCGGGCGCGTCACGAAATACGTGGCGACCACGACCGCCGCCGCGACGACCACCCCGGCGATCAGCAGCCCGCGCCGCTTGGCCGGCGGTCGCGGCACCACGACCGGCAGCGAGTCGATCCCCTCGGCCAGCAGTTCCCCCGCCGCCACCGCGCTCGGCCGCTCGGCGGGGTCGAGCCGCATCAGCCGTTCCAGCGTCGGGGCGAGCCCGTCCGCGTGCCGGGTCGGCGGAACCGACCCCTCGGCGACCCGGCGGATCGTGGCGTACTCGTTGCCGCCCGAGAACGGCGCCTTGCCCTCGACAGCGGCGAAAAGCGTCGCCCCCAAGGAAAAAACGTCCGACGCCGCGGTGGGCGGATGCCCTTGCGCGACCTCCGGGGCGAGGTAGTCCGGCGTGCCGCCGATGAGCGGCGAATCGGTCACCGTCTCGTCCGTGCGGACCGAACGGGAGATGCCGAAGTCGGTAAGCTTCGCGCGGCCGTCCGAGGCGATGAGGACGTTGCCCGGCTTGACGTCGCGGTGCACGATGCCGTGCGCGTGCACCGCGCCGAGCGCCGCCGAGATCTGCACGCCGATTTCAGCGACCGTGCGCGCGGGCAGCCTTCCCTCCGCGGCGAGGATTTCCGCGAGGCTGCGCGACGGGACGTACTCCATCACGAGCCACAGTTCGTCGCCGTCGGCCGCGACGTCGAAGAAAGTGACCACGTTCGGGTGCAGCACTCCGGCCGCCAGCCGGGCTTCGCGGCGCAGCGTCCGCCCGCTCACGACGTCGGACAGCCGGGCCTGTTTGAGCGCCACCTCGCGGCCGAGCCGGTCGTCGTGAGCCCGCCAGACGACGCCCATGCCGCCGCTGCCCACCCGTTCCCGCAGCCGGTACCGGTCCGCGATCAGCTGGTCCGCGTCCACCGACGCTCCCCTCGGCGTGGCCTGACCCCTGTGAGGTAACTCGCAGTAACGATACTGCATCGCCTCCGTCGGCAGAAAGCGGCCCGGGACCCCTCCCGCCGCTGCGCCCTACCTTCGCCGACGTCCCCGTCCGCGCGATCGAAGGAGTTCCGATGCGCGCCCTCTTCCCGGCCGCCGCCGCTGTCCTGGCGGCTGTCTTCGCCCCGGCCGCGCACGCCGCCGATTCCCGCCTGCACATCACCGCGGGCGGCACGCCGAATCAGCCGCGCGTGTACACCGGCGGTGCGAAATCCGTATCCGGCATCGACGTCGACGCCGATTGGGTCGTTTTGGACGGCTTCGTCCTCGACGAACCGTCCGCGCCCGGCGTCGAAATCCGCGGCAATCACGTGACCCTGAAGAACACGAGGATCACCGCCCCGCACGGCGGCGACGGCGACGGCATCCGGTTCTTCGGCGACTACATCGCCATCGAGCACAACACGATCAGCAAGACGGCCAACCGCGACGGCGCGCACGCCGACTGCATGCAAACCTTTTCCAGCGACAGCCCGCCGAGCAATCACATCCGGATCGAAGGAAACCGCTGCGAGAAAATCGACAACATGTGCCTGATGGCGGAAGGCCCGAACGACGGCGAGGGCGACGGAAAAGGACACACCACCGATTTCCTCGTCAAGGACAATTTTTGCGAAACGCTCGTGGCTTCGCAGACGCTGATGTTCGAGGACGTCCAGCAGGCCACCATCACCGGCAACACCTTCGCCGCGGGCCCGGACCACGCGATCGGCTTGGCGATCCACTCGACCGGCGCGCGCGTCGAGGGCAACCGCGTGGACCCGTCGATCCCATGCGAGGTCGGCATCGACGACTCCTCGCGCGAGGGCTACGTCGGCCCGGAGCCCGCTTGCGCTCCGTGACCTTTGTGGACGGTCTCGCCGACAGCGCACCGTGACCGAGGCTGCCCGGATTCGCGCCGGATTCGGGCAGTCGGGTGAATCGAAGGTGACGCGGTTCACGACGCGACGGGCCGGGTACTTCCTCCGGGACGGCAGGCGGGCCGCCGAAGGAGACTTCCATGCTCAGTCACCACGAACGCGTCGAGCTGGACAAGATCGAGCGCTGGTTCGAAACCAGCGACCCGGAACTGGCCGCCGCCCTGCGCCGGGGCAAACCGGCCCGCTCGGCCGCGCTGCTGACCGCGTTCGCGATTCTGCTGGACGTCGCCGCGTGCGGCCTGCTGGTGGCCGGTCTCGTCGGGTCGAGCCCCGTGCTGACGGTGTGCTCCCTGTTCGCCGCGGCGGGCGGGGTGGCCGCGCACGTCGCCGGGTGCCGCGACCGCGGGTGACCAGCTGACGCGTTCTGCTGGAGTCGCGGGCGGTTGTGGGCCGGGTTCGCCCGCGTCCAACCCGGACCGCGGAGGATCGAAACCTCGCCCGGCCGCGCTGCGGGCCGGAGCTGGCGGCAGTTCTTGGCCAGACCGGAAACAACGGGCTCTCGCGTCCGGCCAAGGGGCGCTCCCGCAAGCACCGCACTGCGGCGGGCTGGATCGCGCTCGGCCCGGCCGCCCAAGCGAGAACTCCGCTGGGCCGTCCGCCTCCGCCACAACCGTCTCCGCAAGCACCGCGCTGGGCACGCCCGCACCAACCCCTGCCTCGCCGACCAGTCCGCGATGCACCCCCCGCCATTCCCGGATGCGCCGCCCGCCCCGCGCACCGCACACTGGTCATGTGTCCGAGTGGGTGCTGCATGTCGACCTCGACCAGTTCATCGCCGCCGTCGAGGTCGACCGGCGGCCGGAGTTGCGGGGGCGGCCGGTGATCGTCGGCGGGAACGGCGACCCCGCCGAGCGCGCCGTCGTGGCCACCGCGTCCTACGAGGCGCGGGAGTTCGGCATCGACTCCGGCATGCCGCTGCGGCTGGCCGTCAAACGCTGTCCGGACGCCGTCCTCCTCCCCGTCGACGCTCCGGCCTACCAGGAAGTCTCCGACCGCGTCATGGCGCGGCTCCGGGAGTTCCCGGTGGTCGTCGAAGTGCTCGGCTGGGACGAAGCCTTCCTCGGTGCGACCGCCGACGACCCCGAAGCACTCGCGGCGGAAATCCGACGCGGCATCGAGGAGGAAACCGGCCTTTCGTCCTCAGTCGGAATCGGCGACAACAAGCTCCGCGCCAAGCTTGCCACCGGTTTCGCGAAACCGGCCGGAATTTACCGGCTCACCCAGGAAAACTGGTGGGACGTGATGGCGGAAAGACCCACGGACGCGTTGTGGGGAATCGGCCGGAAAACCGCGAAGAAACTCGCCGAGGCCGGGTATTCCACCATTCTCGACCTCGCTGCTGCCGACCCGGACGCGCTCGCGGCGAGGTTCGGGCCGAAGCTGGGCCCGTGGTACCGCCTGCTGGCTGGCGGCATCGGCGACGCCGAGGTCAGCGCGACCCCGTACGTCGCACGTTCCCGAAGCAGGGAAACAACATTCCAGCAAGATCTCACCGACCCGGAGGCCATCGCGAAGGAGACCGCGACCCTTGCCGCCCGCGTCGCGCAGGACGTCGCCGACGAAGGGCGTCCTGCGGCGCGCGTCGCGGTCAAGGTGCGGTTCGCGCCGTTCCTCACGCACACGCACAGCGTGACGCTGCCCGCACCGACGTCAGATCCGGCGGTGCTCGCCGCGGCGGCGCAGGAAGTGTTGGGGCGCTTCAGTTTCGGCAAACCGGTG
Organism: Amycolatopsis sp. NPDC003676; assembly: GCF_053587275.1. Lineage (NCBI taxonomy): Bacteria > Bacillati > Actinomycetota > Actinomycetes > Pseudonocardiales > Pseudonocardiaceae > Amycolatopsis > Amycolatopsis sp. NPDC003676. The sequence goes on along the minus strand of NZ_JBSFNS010000056.1, from coordinate 13,360 downwards.
CGGCTGCTCGGCGTCCGGGCGGAGTTCCCGCGCGCTTGACAGGCCCGGACCGGCCTTGCCAAGGTGGAACCCACGCGCCCGCCGGGGCGCGGCTCGGGGCCGAGAGGCGCTGCGACGGGTTTTCCCCGCCACGCTCGGCCCGCGAGAACGCGAGTGAAGGGCGCCTCCTGGTTCAGGAGGTGTCGCGTGCCACTGGCGATTCCGGCCCGGTCAGCACCGTCGTGCGAGGTGCGCCGTGTGGTCGGAGACCAGCTCGATCGTATCCGGCAAAGCCCGCCGGATCCGCTGGAAAACCTGTTCCCGCACCGAAATCGGCAGTATCAGGTACGCCGAGACGGTGGAAAGCAGCCCGACGAGGTCGTCCGCGCTCAGCGTCAAGCGCTGCTGGACGACGACCTGCCGGACGTCGGCGAACAACTCCGACCGCTCGAGTTCGGTGCCCGGCCACTGGAGTTCGTTCTCCGGCGGCGTGCCGTCCGGCGACGGGAGCTGCGCGCTCTCCAGAAACGGAGCCTGCGCGTCCTCGATCGCTTTCCGCACCGCGGGATCCGCCGGTTCGACGGGTCCGCCGAACGACGCGAACACCCCGCCCGGAGCGAGCAACGCGGCGATGCGCGGCCACCGCCCGGACGGGTCCGTCCAGTGCAGCGCCGAAGCCGAGTACACGAGGCCGTACTGCCGATCCGGCCGCAGGTCTTCCAGCGCGCTCTGACGAATCTCGGCGGAAGCGTGTTTGCGCAGTTCGGCGAGCATCGCCGGATCCGGGTCGGTCGCGGTGACCGCGATCCCCCGCGCCGCGAACAGCCGGGTCATTTTCCCGGTCCCGGCCCCGATTTCGAGCGCGTCGGCCACCGGCGCGCCCGCGTAGTCCAGCACCTTCTCGACTAGTTCGGCGGGATACCCCGGGCGGAACCGCTCGTACGCCGCAGCCACCGACCCAAAACTCAACGCGCGCTCCGTCATGCCGTTCATTCTGGCCTGATCCGCACCGCGCACACCTCCCTTTTCGGGCGCCAGCAAGGCGTCCGTGCCCAATTCTGCCCGAAAACCCCTGAAAGGACCGGAAAATGTCGCCCACCCTGCGTACCGCCGACGGCCTGGAGTTCGCGGTCGCCGACCTGTCGCTCGCCCCGGCCGGACGCATCCAGCTCGACCTCGCCGAGCACGAGATGCCCGGCCTGATGGCCATCCGCCGCGAGTTCGCGGAGTCCCAGCCGCTCAAGGGCGCGCGCATCGCGGGCTCGCTGCACATGACCGTGCAGACCGCGGTGCTGATCGAAACGCTCGTCGCGCTCGGCGCCGAGGTGCGCTGGGTGTCCTGCAACATCTTCTCCACCCAGGACGAGGCGGCCGCGGCCGTCGTCGTCGGCCGAAACGGGACTCCGGAACGCCCCGAGGGCACCGCGGTCTTCGCGTGGAAGGGCGAAACCCTCGACGAATACTGGTGGTGCACCGATCAGCTGTTCCGTTTCCCCGGCGGCGAGCCGCCGAACATGATCCTCGACGACGGCGGCGACGCTACCCTGCTCGTCCACAAGGGAGCCGAGTTCGAGAAGGCGGGCGCGGTGCCCGCCGCGCACGAGGACGACCCGGAGGACTACCGGATCCTGCTGCGCACCCTGACCGCCAGCCTGGCCGAGGATCCGCAGCGGTTCACCCGGATCGCCGGCGCGATGCGCGGGGTCACCGAGGAGACCACCGCCGGCGTGAACCGGCTCTACCAGCTCGCCGCCAGCGGCGAACTGCTGTTCCCGGCGATGAACGTCAACGACTCGGTCACCAAGTCAAAGTTCGACAACAAGTACGGAATCCGCCATTCGCTCCCGGACGGCCTCAACCGCGGCACGGACGTGATGATCGGCGGAAAGTACGCGGTCGTGTGCGGGTACGGCGACGTCGGCAAGGGCGCGGTCGAGGCGCTGCGCGGACAGGGCGCGCGCGTCGTGGTGACCGAGATCGACCCGATCTGCGCGCTGCAGGCCGCGATGGACGGGCTCGACGTAGTGGAACTCGACGACGTCGTCGAGCGCGCCGACATTTTCCTGACCACCACTGGCAACTTCGGCATCATTTCCGCCGCGCAGATGGCGCGGATGAAGCATCAGGCGATCGTCGCGAACGTCGGGCACTTCGACAACGAGATCGACATGGCCGGGCTGGCGAAGATCCCGGGCATCGTCAAGACCGAGGTCAAACCGCAGGTGCACACGTGGCGGTTCCCGGACGGGCACGCGATCATCGTGCTGTCCGAGGGCAGGCTGATGAACCTCGGCAACGCGACCGGGCACCCGTCGTTCGTGATGTCCGCTTCGTTCGCGAACCAGGTGCTCGCGCAGATCGAGCTGTTCACCAAGCCGGGCGACTACGCGAATGACGTGTACCGGCTGCCGAAGCACCTTGACGAAAAGGTCGCGCGGCTGCACCTGGACGCGCTCGGTGTCCGGTTGACGAAGCTGAGCAAGGAACAGGCCGAGTACATCGGCGTGGACGTGGACGGTCCGTACAAATTGGACCATTACCGCTACTGACGCCGGAAGCGCCGGATTCCGCCGGACGGAGCAGGGGCTGCGCCGAATGCTCCCGTTTCCGCCCGGTGCGCGGCGGCGATCCTCCTGGAGTGCGCACCGGCCGCCCGGCGCCCGCCGGGCGGCCGCCCGCCTGCCTCAAGGAGAACGCTTCGTGCTCACTCTCGGAATCATCCTGCTCGTGTTCGGCATCCCGGTGCTGCGGACGGTCGGGATCATCCTCGCCGTGGCCGGAACCGCGGTGGCGATCGCCGGGGCCGCCGGCCGTCGCGTGGGAGGCCGGGCGCACTGGTACTGAGCAGCTGCCGGGCGATCCGGGGCGTGCGCGCTGAAAGGGGTCCTCCGGCTCCGAGGGGGAGGGAGAGCCGAAGGACCCCCGGTAGTGTTAGCACACTGCCAAGCAGCTTGTACACGGCCCGGTACCCGATCGGGTACAGATGCGCCGGCCGCGCAGCGTGACGTTCCCTGGGATCGCCGGAGGTCAGGAAGCCTGCCGCAGCAGGGGTTTCCCCGCTCCGGTGCAGGCGCAGTCCGCGTCGAGGGTGTGACAGTCGATGATCAGGCCGTGCCGGACCCGGTCGAGGTCCAGGCAGGACGGGTCGGTGCACTCGGCGAACCCGCGGTCCGGGTGGACCACCAGGGTTCCGTGACAGTGGTCGATGCCGCTCGTGCAGAACGCGCACTCCATGCTCAGCCGCCTTCCGCTCAGGTTTTCGAATCCCCGGCGCCAGGTGCTCCGGGGCCGGACTCCTCTTTGGTACCACTGGAAAACTCGCCGTCGCAGGATACCCGGCGGCGTGTCGGGCTCCCCATCCGGTGAAGTCGGGCGCACGTGCTCACCGGGCGTGACGATCGGCATTTTCCGGACGGCGGCGGAGAAAATTCACTGTTCCGCGCTGTGGAACAGCCTTGCCCGCGGTTCGCCCGCGCGGTACCGGCGGTTTCGCGCCGGTCAGGCGCTTTTCGGCCGCCGGGCCGGTTTCTTGGCCGCCGTTTTGCCTTCGCCGGCGGCCTTTTTCGTCTCCTTGGCGGGCCCGCGGGTCTTCTTCGCCGCCGACACGCTCGCCTCCAGCGCCGCCATCAGGTCGACGACCTCGGCCTTCTCCCCCTGTTTCGGCGCGCCGACCGTCTCGCCGCCGCCCGCCTTCGCCTCGATCATCGCTTCGAGCGCTTCCCGGTAGGAGTCCGAGTATTTCTCCGGTTCGAACACCGGCTCGGACAGCGAGTCGATCAGCGAGCCGGCCATCGTCACCTCCTGCGGGCGGACCTGCGGCGGGTCCTCGCGCAGGAACGGGAAATCCGGGACCCGGACCTCGTCGGCCCACAGCATCGTGGTCATCACGAGCACGTCGTCCACGACGCGCAGCAGCGCCAGGCTCTCCCGCTGGCGCACCGCGACCTTCGCGATCGCCACGTGGCTGGCCTTCTGCAGCGCGTCCCGAAGCACGATGTACGGCTTGACCGCGTTCTTCTGCGGCTCCAGGTAGTAGGTGCGGTCGAACCGGATCGGGTCGATCGACTCCAGCGGCACGAATTCGAGCACGTCGATCGAACGCTGGGTGGGCAGCGGCAGTTCGGCGAGGTCGGCGTCGGTGATCACGACCATCTCGCCGTCGGGCAGTTCGTACCCCTTGGCGATGTCGGAGTAGGGCACCTCTTCGCCGTCGACGGAGCAGAACCGCTTGTACTGGATCCGCCCGCCGTCGGCGACGTGCACCTGGCGCAGCGACACGTTCTTGTTCTCGGTCGCCGCGTACAGCTGGATCGGGATGCTGACCAGCCCGAAGGACACCGAGCCCTTCCACATCGACCGCATGCCGCGCACCTCCGCCGAGTTCGCCGGTACGTATTCACGCTCGGTGACCACCGTAGCCGCGATCGTCCGAATCCGACAGTCCGCGCAGGTCCGGGCTCTGCGCGCGGCCACCACGAGTGCGCGGCCGCTCACCGGCGGCGCCGTCTTTACGGTCGCTTCGTCGTCAGGCCGGGGCGCCCGGGAAGTGCGGGTTCTCGATCACCCCGACCAGGTTCCCGTCCGGCGCGAGCACCAGCGCGGTCCGGATCCCGCCGCCGAAATCGGTCACCGCCGAGTGCTCGGCCGCCCCCTCCCCGACCAGCTTCGCCACCGCGGCTTCCACATCGGACACTCCCCAGTACGTCACCGGCCCGTCGCCGTTCTCCGCGCGGCCGTTCGGGTCGAGCGCCAGCTCGTAGCCGTGCACGCTGTAGCCGACGTAGAACGGCTCGTCGAAGTACGGCGGCACCCCGAGGACGCGGGTCCACCACTCCTTGGCCGCGGCCAGGTCGTCGGCCGGATACACGATCGTGCGCAGTCCATCGAACATGTGTTCATCCTGGCACAGCCGACCTGCGTCAAGCTTCCTGGCGGGAATGACGGAACGCCAGCATGGATCGTGCCATGCTGGCACCGTGACCAGCCGTAGCGATGACCTTCCTGTGTTAGTCATCGACGGCGCCGCCTTCTCCGACTTCGCCGGGTTCGCTCGTGAGTTCTCGCGCCTTCTCGACAACCACACCTGGCACGGGAATCTCGACGCCTTCAACGACGTGCTCCGAGGAGGCTTCGGCACGCCCGAGCGCGGCTGGGTTCTGCGATGGCTCAACTCGGATTCGTCCCGTGTCGCGCTCGGTTACGACGCGACGATCGAGCAGCTGAACCAGCTCCTCCTCACCTGCCATCCGTCGAATCGGTCAGCCATCGAAGCCCGGATCGCCGCGGCACAGCGGCGGGACGGCCCGACACTGTTCGACGACATCGTCGGCATCGTCCGTACGCATGGCCCCGGTGGTGACGAATCCGAGGATGGCATCTTCCTGGAGTTGGCCTGACAACTGACTCGGATCAGCTTGCGACCGTCGCGTCGAAGTCGAAGAGAGCCGACGCGTTGCGGTGGAGGATCTTCTCGATCTCCTCCTCAGGCAAACGAGATTCCTTGATGTACTCGAACGTCCGCCGATAGGACTCGACCGACAACAGAACGGGGAAGTCGCTGCCGGGCACGAGACGGTCGGCGCCGAAGGCCTCACAGGCGCACCGGAGCGCGGCTTGCGAGCCCCAGCCGACGGTGTCGTAGTAGAGGCTGCGCGCCGTCACGCTGGGCGGGCTGAGCAGATCCGGCGTGTTCGCTTGGCCGTCGAGCCTCGCCAGCTGCATCGGGATCAGGCCGCCCAGATGCGGGACGATGATCTTGATGTCCGGATAGCGCACCGGGATGTTCCGCTTGATCAGGTGGAGCACGAGCGCGGCGTCCTCAAGGGACGCTCCGGCGGCCGCCGTGAAGCCGTAGTCGTTGATGAACGGCGAGCAGATGCCGTTTTGCGCCGGATGGAAGAAAAGGGTCGCTCCGCGCTCGTTCATCTCCTCGTACAGCGGTTCGAATTCCTCTTCCGCCGCGGAACGGTTGAACACCGAGCAGTTCATGGTCACGCCGACCATGCCCAGTTCGTCGAGCCCGCGCCGCATTTCCTCGAGTGCCGCGTCGATGTGCGGCAACGGCAAGGAAACGAACGCCGAGAACCGGCCGGGGTGCGACGCGGCCAGTTCGCAGTAGCTGTCGTTGAGTACGTGTGCTGCCTCGACCGCCACTCAAGAATCCGCTGCGTAGGGCGCGATACCAGCGGCGGAGAGGATCTGCCGTGCTACTCCGGCCTCGTCCATCATGGCGATGCGCTGGTCGATCATCCCCAGTTCGTCAGTCAGCACCGCGAGTGTCTTGCGCTCCCCCAGCACTGAACTGGCCGTGGTCGAGGCCGTGGACTTCGCGGCCAGCTTTCCCAGCATCGGCCGATACGCGGCAGGAAAGTAATGGGCGTGCACGTCGATGATCATTTGTGTCGATCCTCCCCGCATTCGCGTGAATGCATCTCTACAAATCTGCTGGGTCCCGGCGCAGGGTGACCTCGCGCCCGGACTCGGTGCGCACCGTCACCGCGTGCACGCCAGGCGGGCCGGACACGACTGTCAGCGGCAGCCGGTCGAAGGTCTCGGCGCCGATGTGCTCCCGCAGTTCGTCGGCGTCCGCGCCGATCTCCAACCGGGTCACCACCGCCCCGCGCTCGCCGTTCTCCGCCGCCCCGCGATCCGGATTGGTGGCCGGATCCTCGCGGTAGAACCAGTTCGGCAGCCCGCGACGCCAGCACGTGTCGAGCGCGCGGGCGGGGCCGGGAGCAGTGGTGATGATGCGCTGCGTCCCGTCGGGCTGAATGCGCCCCGGAACCCGCGCGACTTCGCCGCCGAGCCGTTGCGCGACCTCGGCCAGCTCTTCGAGGGTGTCAGCGCGCAGGCTCCAGAACATCCACCGGTCGCCGTCCGCGACGACCCGGTCGAACCAGGCGACCGCCGCCTCCCGTTCGGCCGCGGGAGCCGTCACCGCCTCGACCTCCAGGTAGGCGTCCCCGCCGAGCGGGAAGATCGTGTTCGCGATGCCCGCGGCGAAGGCGCCCCCGTCGTAGCAGGCGAGTCCGGTTTCCTCCCGCACCCGGCGGACGCCCTCGTCCAGGTCGGGGACGCCGAGGCAGAGGTGATCGAGGTGGAACATGCTGGTCCTTCCGGATTCACCAGGTCACGGGGAGCTCGCGCATCCCGTAGCAACGGAGTCCTTCTTGCGGAGAGTTACCAAACGAATGTTCAGAGACTTACTGAACACATGTTAGGAATCTCGGCCCGGCTTGTCCGCTCGCTTCGTCAAGGCCGCCGCTTCGAACGGGAGAAGCCGTTGTGTCTCAGGCGAAAACGAGCGAGAAGAACTCGTCGACGAACGCCAGCACGGCGTCCGCGCCGGAGTGCTCGGCGGAGTTCGGGAAGAGGGCGACGCGTCCGTGCGCCCCGACGAACGCGATCACGGCGGCGCGTTCCGCGGGCACCCGGAGCGCGATCCCCGCCTCGGCGCACCGCGCGAACCCGTCGACGAGCAACCCGATCACGTCAGCCAAGGGCCCGACCCGTCGCGCGCCGGATTCGGTCCGGGGAGGCCCGTTGGCCGTCATCAGCCGGTAGTGCCCGGGGTTGTCGACCGCGAACCGGCAGGAGGCGTGCAGCATCGCCCGCACGCGGCCCACCGCGTCGGCGGAGTTCACGCGCGCCTCGGCCGCCTCCATCGCGACGCGCAGGCGGCCGAACTCGTGCTCGGCGAGGCCCGCCACGAGCGCGGCCCGATCGGTGAAGTGCTGATAGATGCTGGCCGGCGCGATCCCGGCGGCGCGGGCGACTCCGCGGATGGTCAGCCCGTCCTCCCCGCCGAGCTCGGACAACAAGCGGCTGGCCGCGTCGAGGATCTCCCCGCGCAGCAGCTCGCCCTCTCCCCAGCGATTGCGCGTGCGCGGCGCGCCGGCCGGGGCTTCTTCCGACATGCCCCCATTCTTACGCCCGCGCCTCCGCGGGGCTTGGGCAGCCACGCGGAATTCAGAAGCCGAGGGGATGAGCGGAGAGCCGGTCGGTGTGGCGACTTTTCAGCCGATCGCGTTCCGCCATCGTGGGAAGCAGGACATCGGCACCTCCGTCGTACGGGTGGTGCACGCGGTCGAAGGACAGGCTGGTGATCATCGCGTTGGCGGTGACGTCGTCGGCAACGGCGCGGAGCAGGACGTCCACGAGACCGGTCCGCCAGCGCCTGCGACTGGCGTACAGATGCGCGTAGGTGATGAACTCCGGGTCGGTTTCGTCCTCGTTGGCGCGCACGGTGGTCCAGTGCCGGGCACCGGGATTCCACCGCGCGTACCGCTCCGACAAGCCCGGAGGTTCGGCCGAGCCTGACCAGTCGGTGGTGACGATCCAGACTTCCTGGCCGCGGAACAACTCGTCCAAGACCGTGTTGCAGCGGTCGAGCACGATGGCGTACTCCGCGTCGGTGCCGGGATAGCGCTTCGACTCGGGCAGGCTGTGGAAACGGACCCACCGGTCGCGGTAAGCGTCCTTCAGCCGGTGGGCCGCCGACGGACGCTCGGACCATTGCCGCTGCCACCACTCGGACAGATCGTCCGAACTCGGCAGGGCGCCGACGTGACGGGCCGGTGACAGCGGACTACGACGATCGCTCCGTGGCAACTCTTCTCCCCGCACCACCCGATCATTCCCCATCGCCCAGGCCTCCCCTGCCTCGGCCGGCCGTCCTTCTGCGAGAACGAAACTTTTCGCAGTCCGCATAATTTTTCGCGCCACGCAACTTTTGCTGCTACTCTCGTCCCAGTGAACTCCACTGCACCTCTGGGCCTGCGCGAGCGCAAGAAGCGAGCCGCGCGAAGGGCGCTTGCCGAAGCCGCGCTGCGGATCGCGCTCGAACGGGGGGTCGAGCAACTGCGGGTGGAGGACATCGCGAACGAGGTGGGCGTTTCCCCGCGCACCTTCAACAACTATTTTTCCAGCAAGGAGGAAGCTGTCTGCGCGTTCATCGTCGAACGGCAGGAGCGCGTGCGCGAGGCGCTTCTGGCAAGGCCCGCTGACGAACCGCTGTGGGAGGCGGTCGTCAACGCCTCCATCACCCGGTTCTCCGAGGACGACCGTCCGATTCGCGAGGATGTGCGGCGCGTGCGGGCGATGATGGAGAACGGCGGCTTGTTCGGCGAGATGCTGCGCGCGTACGCCACTGTCGAACGCGTGCTGGCCGACGCGATCGCCGAGCGAGCGGGCGAGCACGCAAATCCGTTGCACGCCCGGCTGATGGCGAGCATTGTGCAGAACGCTTCGCGCATCGCCTTCGATACCTGGCTCAATTCGGACTCCGACGACAAAGAGTTCGTAACCGCTTTCACCGGCCTCCTGCGGGAGGCCGCCGCCGGGATGCCGGCCCTGGCCGCGTCCGGCGCGGCCCGCTAGACCCGAACCGACGCCATTCACTTCTTTGGGGGAGTACCCGACCGTGCTGGTCAAACTGTTGCGCAGCTACCTGCGCCCGTACCGGGCCACGCTGTGGCTCGTCGTCGCGCTGCAACTGGTGCAGACGATCGCCGCGCTGTACCTGCCCACGCTCAACGCCGACATCATCGACGGCGGCCTCGTCAAGGGCGACACCGGCTACATCATGAAGATCGGCGGCGTGATGCTGCTGATCACGCTGGTGCAGATCGCCGGGTCGATCGGGGCGGTCTACTACGGTTCCCGCGTCGCCGCGGCCGCCGGCCGCGACATCCGCGCCGGAGTCTTCCACCGCGTGCAGGATTTCTCCGCGCGCGAGATCGGGAAATTCGGCACGCCGTCGCTGATCACCCGCACCACCAACGACGTCCAGCAGATCCAGCTGCTCGCCGCGCTCACCTTCACGCTGATGGTGTCCGCGCCGATCATGTGCGTCGGCGGCATCCTGCTCGCGTTGCAGCAGGACGTGCCGCTGTCGTCGCTGCTCGTCGTGATCGTGCCGATCCTGGGCGTCGCCGTCGGCCTGATCGTCATGCGGATGCGCTCGGCCTTCCGGCTCATGCAGGTGCGCCTCGACAAGATCAACCAGGTGCTGCGCGAGCAGATCATGGGCATCCGGGTGATCCGCGCGTTCGTGCGCGACAAGCACGAGCGCGAGCGCTTCGGCCGCGCCAACGACGAGCTGTTCACCGTGTCGCTGCGGGTCGGCAGGCTGATGTCGCTGATGTTCCCCACCGTGATGCTGGTGGTGAACGTCTCCAGCGTCGCCGTGCTGTGGTTCGGCGGGCAGCGGGTCGACAACGGCGCCATGGAGATCGGCGCGCTCACCGCGTTCCTGGCCTATCTGCTGCAGATCCTGATGGCGGTCATGATGGCCACGTTCATGTTCATGATGGTGCCGCGCGCGGAAGTCAGCGCCGAGCGCATCACCGAGGTGCTGGACACCGAATCGAGCGTGCGCCTGCCGGACGAGCCGCTCCCGGCCGGGTCCGAGCGCGGGCACCTCGACCTCGAGGGCGTCGAATTCCGGTACCCCGGCGCGGAAAAGCCGGTGCTGCAGGACGTTTCGCTGTTCGCGCGGCCCGGCGAGACCACCGCGATCATCGGCAGCACGGGCAGCGGGAAGACGACGCTGCTCAACCTGATCCCGCGGCTGATGGACGCCACCGAGGGCTCCGTCCGGGTGGACGGCGTCGACGTGCGCCGGCTCGACCAGACGGTGCTGTCGTCGGCGGTCAGCATGGTGCCGCAGAAGCCGTACCTGTTCGCGGGCACGGTCGCCAGCAACCTGCGCTACGGCAATCCGGACGCCACGGACGAACAGCTGTGGCACGCGCTGGAAGTCGCCCAGGGCAAGGACTTCGTGGAACGGATGGAACAGGGCCTCGACTCCCCCATCGCCCAGGGCGGCACGAACGTCTCGGGCGGGCAGCGGCAGCGGATCGCGATCGCGCGGATGCTGGTGCACCGGCCGGAGATCTACCTGTTCGACGACTCGTTCAGCGCACTCGACTACGCCACCGACGCCGCGCTGCGCCGCGCGCTCGCCGAGGAAATCCGCGACGCGACCGTCGTCATCGTCGCGCAGCGAGTCAGCACGATCCGCGGCGCGGACCGGATCATCGTGCTCGACGACGGCCGCGTCGTCGGCACCGGAACCCACCACGAGCTGATGGACACCAACGAAACCTATCGGGAAATCGTGCTTTCGCAGCTGACCGAACAGGAGGCGGCGTGAGTACACAATTGCGCCAGCCGACTCACGACGCCGACCGGGTGCGGGTGTCCCGCAAGACACAGGAGGCGGCGTGAGCGAGGAAACGAAAACCGCCACCGCGCCCGACGCCGACGAACCCGCCGCCGTCGCCCGGGACAAGACGCGGCCGCAGGCGCCCGCGGTAGGGCCCGGCCGGATGATGTCCGCCGGCATGCCCGCGGAAAAAGCGCTCGACTTCAAGGGCTCGCTGGCCCGCCTGCTGCGGCTGCTCCGCCCGCAACGCGCGGCGCTGGCCGGGGTGCTGGTCCTCGGCGCGATCGGCGTCGCGCTGACCGTGCTCGGGCCGAAGGTGCTCGCCAGGGCGACGGACCTGATCTTCGCCGGCATCACCAGCAGGCACCTGCCGCCGGGCGCGACCAAGGAGCAGGTGATCGAGGGCCTGCGGGCGCGCGGGGACACCACGCTCGCCGACATGTTCACCAACGTCGACCTGATGCCCGGCCACGGCGTCGACTTCACCGCGGTCGGCCAGGTCTTGATGATCGTGCTGGCGCTGTACGTCTTCGCGTCGTTCCTGGGCGTCATCCAGGCGCGGCTCACCACCGATCTCGTGCAGGGCGCGGTTTTCCGGCTGCGCCAGGACATCGAGGCGAAGTTCGCGACGCTGCCGCTGCGCTACTTCGACCGTCAGCCGCGCGGCGAGGTGCTGAGCCGGGTCACCAACGACATCGACAACCTGGCGCAGTCGCTGCAGCAGACGCTGTCGCAGATCGTCACCTCGCTGTTCACCGTGCTGGGCGTGCTGGTGATGATGTTCGTGATCTCTCCGCTGCTGGGCGTGATCGTGCTGCTGACGGTGCCGGTGTCGGTGTTCGTCGCGGCCAAGGTCGGCAAACGCGCGCAGCCGCAGTTCATCCGGCAGTGGGGCACGACCGGAAAGCTCAACGCGCACATCGAGGAGATGTACACCGGCCACTCGCTGGTGCACGTCTTCGGCCGCCGCAACGAGGCCGAGGAGGTCTTCCGGCAGCAGAACGAGGCGCTGTACCAGGCAAGCTTCAAGGCTGCTTTCATTTCCGGCACGATCCAGCCGGTCATGATGTTCATCGGCAACCTGAGCTACGTCCTGGTCGCCGTCGTCGGCGCGCTGCGCGTCGCCTCGGGCACGTTGACGCTGGGCGACGTGCAGGCGTTCATCCAGTACTCGCGCCAGTTCAGCCAGCCCGTCACGCAGATCGCGAGCATGGCGAACCTCCTGCAGTCCGGCGTGGCCTCGGCCGAGCGGGTGTTCGCTCTGCTGGACGCCAAGGAGCAGGAACCGGAGCCGGAGCACCCGCAACTCCCCGAGGTCGTGCACGGGCAGGTCGAATTCGAGCACGTGTCGTTCAGGTACCTGGAAGACACCCCACTCATCGAAGACCTGTCGCTGTCGGTCGAACCAGGCCACACCGTCGCCATCGTCGGCCCGACCGGCGCGGGCAAGACCACTTTGGTCAACCTCCTGATGCGGTTCTACGAAATCGACGGCGGCCGGATCACCCTGGACGGCGTCGACATCAAGGCCATGGACCGCGAACAACTCCGCTCGAAGACCGGCATGGTCCTGCAAGACGCGTGGCTGTTCGGCGGCACGATCGCGGAAAACATCGCCTACGGCGCGGACAACGTCACCCGCGAACAGGTCATCGAAGCCGCGAAGGCGACCTACGTGGACCGCTTCGTCCGCACCCTCCCAGACGGCTACGACACAGTCCTGGACGACGAGGGCGGCACGGTCAGTGCGGGCGAGAAACAGCTGATCACCGTCGCCCGAGCCTTCCTGGCCAAGCCAGCGATCCTGATCCTGGACGAGGCCACCAGCTCGGTGGACACCCGCACCGAGGTGCTGATCCAGCACGCGATGAACTCCCTGCGCACCGGCCGGACGAGCTTCGTGATCGCCCACCGCCTCTCCACCATCCGGGACGCAGATGTAATCCTGGTCATGGAAAACGGCAACATCGTGGAACAGGGAAACCACGAAACGCTGATCAACGCGGGCGGCGCGTACTCCCGCCTCTACGCGGCCCAATTCGCAGAAGCCATGGCAGAAACGGAATAAGCCGCACCCAATGCACGTGAGGGGAACCCTGAGGGAATCAGATTCCCTCAGGGTTCCCCTCACGTACTTTCACCCAAGCACCCACCCACCCACCCAACCGCAGCCGATGCACCCACCCAAGGCAACCACACCCCCCGCACCCCGAT
>NZ_JBSFNS010000055.1:0-51537 GCF_053587275.1 Amycolatopsis sp. NPDC003676 | reverse complement strand
CCGGTCCCATTCCGAACCCGGAAGCTAAGCCTGACTGCGCCGATGGTACTGCAACCGAAGGGTTGTGGGAGAGTAGGACACCGCCGAACTTAACCTAGAAAAAAGGGGCGGGGCCCCCGGTCGAGAACCTGAAAAGGTTTTCCCGGTGCCCCGCCCTTTTTTCATGCCCAAAACAAGCGGGCCGAGTAAACGGCCCGCCAGCGTCACTCCGGTCGGCGCAGCAAATACGTGTCCATGATCCACCCATGACGCTCCCGTGCCGCGGCGCGTGTCTCCCGGATCTTCGCCGCCAGCTCGTCATCCAGCGGACCGGACAGCAGGATCTCGTCCGGAGTCCCGACGTACGCGCCCCAGTAGATCCACAACCCCTGGCCCGCGTACTGATCAAACGTGGTGTGCGCGTCGAGCAGCACGAAGACGTCATCGGCGTCACTCGGCCAGCCGTCAGCCAGCCGGCGACCGGTCGTCAGCTGCACAGCGCGGCCGATCTGGTTCATCGTCGTCCGATGCCGGGCGACCAGCGCGGAGATGCTGCTGATCCCCGGCACGACCTCGTAGTCGAACGCCACGTTCCCGCGCGCCAGCACGGCCTCGATCAACGCGATAGTGCTGTCGTACAGCGCCGGATCGCCCCAGACGAGGAACGCGCCGGTCTCGCCGTCGGCCAGTTCGTCGCGGATCAGCTGCTCGTAGACGTCGGTGCGGAGCTGGTGCCAGTCGGCGACCGCGGTGCGGTAGTCGGCAGGCGTCCGGTCGCGGTCCGGGTCCTTCGCGCTCACCACGCGATACCCCGGCCGGCTCACGAACCGCTCCAGTATCTCCTGGCGCAGCTGCACCAGGTCGGCTTTCGCACTGCCCTTGTCGAGCACGAAGAACACGTCGACGCGATTGAGCCGGTCGACTGCCTGCACCGTGAGGTGTTCCGGGTCGCCGGCGCCGATCCCGATCGCGTAGATCTTCCGCATCCTTGCAGTCTCTCCCGGCGGGTAACCCGGTTCACCAGAGGGTCCCCTGGCGTACTGCTACCCCCTAGGGGTATAAAGGAGCTATCAGCAAGGAGCACGATAGGGAGTGTGGCGATGACTGAAGCGACCTACACCGTCGAGGGCATGACGTGCGGACACTGCGTCGGATCGGTGAAAGAGGAGGTAGGCGGCCTGACCGGCGTGCAGACGGTCGACGTCGACCTCGCCACCGGCGCCGTGAAGGTCACCAGTGCAGAGCCGATCTCGCGCGAAGCCGTCGAGGCCGCCGTCGCTGAGGCCGGCTACCAGGTCGTCGCGTAAAAAGGAGTGACATGAGCACCACGACACCGGCCCCCGTGCAGTCAGTCGAACTCGCCATCGGCGGGATGACCTGCGCGTCGTGCGCTGCTCGGGTCGAGCGGAAGCTCAACAAGGTCGAGGGCGTCAGCGCGAGCGTCAACTACGCGACCGAGAAGGCGCACGTCGAATACCCCTCCACCGTTTCGGTCGACGACCTGGTGGGCGTCGTCGAAGCGACCGGCTACACCGCGCAAGCGCCGCGACCGGAGAAGCCGGAAGAGCCAGAGCAGGACGAGACGCGGCCGCTGCGCGACCGGCTCCTCTACTCGGCGATCCTCACGGTCCCGGTGATCGTGCTGGCGATGGTCCCCGCGTTGCAGTTCACGAACTGGCAGTGGCTGTCGCTCACGCTCGCCGCGCCGGTCGTGGTCTGGGGAGCGTGGCCGTTCCACCGCGCCGCGTGGACGAACCTCCGGCACGGCGCGGCGACGATGGACACGCTGATCTCGCTCGGCGTCTCAGCCGCCACGCTGTGGTCGCTGTACGCGCTGTTCTTCGGCATGGCGGGGATGCCCGGCCTGCGGCACGGCTTCGAGTTCAGCGTGTCCGGGGGATCCGGGACCGACAACATCTACCTCGAGGTCGCGGCGGGCGTCACGACGTTCATCCTCGCCGGCCGCTATTTCGAGGCTCGCTCTAAGCGTCGCTCCGGGGCTGCGCTCCGAGCGCTGCTCGAACTCGGCGCCAAAGACGTGACGGTCCTTCGCGACGGTCGCGAGCAGCGAATCCCGGTCGAACAGCTGCGGGTCGGCGACACGTTCGTGGTGCGGCCTGGCGAGAAGATCGCCACCGACGGCGTGGTCACTGACGGTGGCTCTGCCGTCGACGTCAGCATGATCACCGGGGAATCCGTGCCGGTCGAGGTCGCAGTGGGTGACGGCGTGACCGGAGCGACGGTGAACGTCGGCGGCCGGATCGCAGTGCGCGCAACCCGGGTCGGCGCGGACACGCAGCTCGCGCAGATGGCGCGGCTCGTCGAGGAAGCACAGAACGGCAAAGCCGCGGTGCAGCGACTGGCCGACCGCGTCTCGGCGGTATTCGTGCCGATCGTCTTGGTCCTGGCTCTGGGAACCCTGATCACCTGGCTGCTGACCAGCGGAAACGTCACCGAGGCGTTCACCGCTGCAGTCGCCGTGCTGATCATCGCCTGCCCGTGCGCCCTGGGGCTCGCGACCCCGACCGCCCTGCTGGTCGGCACCGGCCGCGGCGCGCAGCTGGGGATCCTCATCAAGGGTCCGGAGGTGCTCGAATCCACTCGCCGCGTCGACACCGTGGTGCTCGACAAGACGGGGACCGTCACGACCGGGCGAATGAGCCTGGTGGACGTCCACGCCGGGGAAGGTGTCACGGAGCGCGAACTGCTGCGCTATGCCGGGGCGGTCGAGCACGCTTCGGAGCACCCGATCGCGAAAGCCATCGCAGACGGTGCTCGCGAACGGGTCGGCGACCTCCCGACGGCGACGGAGTTCCGGAACACCGAGGGCCTAGGCGTCTCCGGCCTCGTGGAAGGTGCGGCTGTACTGGCCGGCCGCGCCGCGTTCCTGGCCGACTGGAGCGTGAAGGTCGACGACGACCTCACCAAGGCCAAGGCCGCAGCGGAGGAACAAGGCGCGACGGCGGTATTCGTCGCCTGGGACGGCGTGGCACGAGGCGTGCTGGTGGTCGCGGACACGATCAAGCCGACTTCTGCGCAAGCCGTCGCCGAACTTCAGGCGCTGGGATTGCGTCCCGTGCTGCTGACTGGCGACAACGCGGGCGCAGCGCGGGCCATCGCCGACGCCGCGGGCATCACCGAAGTCGTGGCCGAGGTGCTGCCCGCGGAGAAGGTGGCCGTGGTGAAGCGACTGCAGGACGAAGGCCGGGTCGTGGCCATGGTCGGCGACGGCGTCAACGACGCAGCCGCTCTCGCCCAGGCTGACCTGGGCCTGGCCATGGGCACGGGAACGGACGCGGCCATCGAAGCAGGCGACCTGACCCTGGTCCGAGGCGACCTGCGCGCCGCGGTCGACGCGATCCGCCTGGCCCGGCGCACGCTCGGGACGATCAAGGGGAACCTGTTCTGGGCTTTCGCCTACAACGTCGCGGCGTTGCCGCTGGCGGCGTTCGGCCTGCTCAACCCCATGATCGCGGGTGCCGCGATGGCGTTCTCGTCAGTGTTCGTGGTGTCGAACAGCCTCCGGTTGCGGCGGTTCCGGGCTGCGTGAGGCGCCCGGGGAACGGGCCAGTGGCGGGATTTCCGCTGCTGGCCCGTTTCGCGTTCGCTGAGGAGCCTTGCTCCGTGCGCTGAGACACCGGGTTGCCCGGGGCGCTGAGTGCGCCAGGCTTACCGGCGGCCGGAACCACCTGGGACTTGCCTCATTAACGCAGTAAGCGGGCAAGTCGCGTTGGACAGCACTGCCCGGCGTAACGGACGCCAGACTTGCTTCCCTCCGGCCTTGGACACGTCGACGCGCGGACCCGAAGCAATGTCCGATTACCGCCGCCCCGCGCTGTGCGGAACCGAGTGGGAGTTACGTCAGGAACGCACCAGCCGAGCGATCGCGTCGGAGGCTTCGCGCACCTTCAGGTCCGCTTCCTCCCCGCCCGCGGCCGCGGCCTGGACGACGCAGGTCGCGAGATGCTCGTCGAGCAGCTCCAGCGAGAAGGACTGCAACGCCTTCGTCGCCGCGGACACCTGGGTCAGGATGTCGATGCAGTACTTGTCCTCCTCGACCATGCGCTGCAGGCCGCGGATCTGCCCCTCGATCCGGCGAAGGCGCTTGAGGTAGGCCTCTCGTTCACTGCCGTAGCCGGTCATCGCACATCGTCCCTTGTTCTCGGCATCCCCGGTGGTTCACCGTCGAGTATACCCACCCGGCGTATCCGGGGCCGGTGTTCAGCCGGTGGCGGCGGCCTCAGTGCCTCCGGCGCGCGGAGGCGCGGTCTCGGTTCGGCACCGGGTGCTGTCCGGGGCTGGGGCGGCGTTCGCGGTGGCTCTCGATGCCTCCGATAAGCGCGGGGCGCTGGTCAGCCGAGCGGGCTCCGGGCGGCCGAGACCGACGGTCAGCCGGTCGGGGCGGCCTCGGTGACTTCGGTGAGCGCGGAGGTCCGTCGTTGGTTCGGTACGGGAGTGCCGTCCGGGGCGAGGTCGGCGTTCGCGGTGGCCAGCAATTCGCGCGCGCCGCGCAGTGCGGCCTTGACTCGTTGCTGGACCGCGACGAGTTCGGCGACCCGCTGTTCGGCGTCGGCGACGATGCGGGTGGCGTGGTCGGTGGCTTGGCGGACGTGCGCGTCGGCTTCGGCGCGGGCGGTGGCGGTGCGGTCGGCGATTTCGCGGAGTGCGTCGGTGCGGCGGTCGGCCAGCGTGCGGGTGAGGTGTTCTTCGAGCCGTCGGCGTTCTTTCGCCGCCGCTTCGTCCGCGGCCTTGCGTTCTTCGACCGCGCGGCGCAGCAGATCTTCGTGTTCTCGCCGTTGCAGCACGCGGTCCGCGGAGACGGCTTCGACGAGCGCGCGTTCCTTTTCGGTGAGGCGCACGGCTTCCGCCTTGGCTTCGGCGATGATCCGCGCGGCGGTGTCCTCCGCGCGGGCGGTGATCTCCGCGGCTTCCTCGCGCGTCAGCTCGACCATCCGGCGGGAGCGTTCCTGCAATGCGTCCGGCTCGATGGGGGTGGCGCTGATCCGGTCGATCGTCGCGCGCAGTTCGCGATTGCGCTCGGCGAGTTCGGCGGCCTGGTGTGCCGCGGCGTCGCGTTCCGCGGCCAGGCGCCGGAATTCCGCCTCGACCCACGTGACGAATTCTTCGACCTGGCCGCGCTGATAGCCGCGCCAAGCCGAGTCGAAGGACGGCCGGACGGACATCAGGTCCTCGCCACCGCCGGGGGCCATGCTCTCACCTCCCATTTGGATGGTTTCTCCTCGGCGCTCGTTTTTCTTGCCGCACCGGGGTTTCCGCACTGCCTCCAGTGTGCCTGAAGTCCGGCGATCCGTGTGCGCCCGGGGCGGGTCAATCTTCGAGCGGGTCCTCGGTGCCCGTCGCGGTGCTTCGCACGCCGGGCAATTCGGCCAGTTCCGCGGTGAGTTCGGGAAGATCGCCGCGGCCCTGCAACAGCAACGTGACGACCGCGATCCGTTGCCCCTCTTCGGAAACTGTTTCGCGGTCGACCGCCACCCGGTGGACGGCCCAGCCCCGATCGGTGCAAGTGGCGAGCACGGCCCGCAATACGCCGTGCCCGTCGGCATAACTCAAGCGGAGGATCGGCGGCTGCCGCCGATGGCGCGCGACGAACCGGGAAAGCGGCGGGAATCCGCGAGTGATCACCACGAGTCCGGCGGTCGTCGCGACGGCCAGCACCGGCAGCCCGGCACCGCACGCGACGCCGACGGCCGCGGCGAGCCAGACCGTCGCCGCGGTGGTGAGACCGCGCACCGCGTCGCGGCGCACGAAGATCAGCCCGCCGCCGACGAACCCGATGCCGGACACGATCTGCGCGGCGATCCGCGACGGATCGAGCGCGACGTGCTCGATGCCGAGCAAATCGGCGAAGCCGTATTTCGACACCAGCATGAAGACCGCCGACCCGACGCCGACCAGCGTGTGCGTGCGCAGGCCGGCCTGTTTGTTGCCGACCTCGCGCTCGATGCCGATCACCGTGCTCAGCAGCAGGGCGAGCAGCACCGGCGGCAGCAGTTCCCACTGTTCGCCGGTGGACCAGAGAGCATGCACGGACGTACCTCCTCGCCCGTCACTGTGCCCGGCCCGCGGCGAGCCCGCGCGCCCGGCCCGGCGGGCACGCCTAAGCTCGGGCAATGGCCCGTTACTTCGACGTGCACCCGCAGAACCCGCAGCGCCGCGCCCTCGCCCAGGTAGTCGACCTGCTGCGCGACGACGGGCTCATCGCCTACCCGACCGACTCGTGCTTCGCCCTCGGCTGTCGCATCGGCAACCAGCAGGGGATGGAGCGGATCCGCACCATCCGCAAGCTCGACCACCGGCACCACTTCACGCTCGTCTGCCAGGACTTCGCCCAGCTCGGCCAGTTCGTGCACATCGACAACGCGGTGTTCCGCGCGATCAAGGCCAGCACGCCCGGCGCGTACACGTTCATCCTCCCGGCGACGAAGGAAGTCCCGCGGCGGCTGCTGCACGCCAAGAAGAAGACCGTCGGCGTGCGGATCCCCGACCACGTCGTGACCCAGGAACTGCTCGGCGAACTGGGCGAGCCGATCCTGTCGAGCACGCTCCTGCTGCCCGACTCCGGCGAGCCCCTCACCCAGGGCTGGGAGATCAAGGAAGAACTCGACCACGTCCTGGACGCCGTGATCGACTCCGGCGACTGCGGCGTGGAACCCACCACGGTGATCGACTTCTCCTCCGGAGAGGCGGAGGTCGTGCGGCACGGGGCGGGAGACCCGTCCCGGTTCGAGTGAGCGGGGTCGGCATCGGGTTCTTGACCGGATCCTGATTCGGGCGGCGGTTACGGGCAGCCCGGCGCGGGGGCTCTTGACGCGGATTGCCCGGCTCGACGGCTCCCCGTGACAACTTCTTGACGTGCCGGTGCTCGGGACGGCAGCTGCGGGCCGCTGCGCAGTGGTGCAAGCCACCCGAAGCGTCGGCAGCGGGTAGTGCGCGGAGCACTGGCGAGCGTCGTGCCGGAGGACGGGGCGGCTGGCTCTGAGCGGAACGAAATGGGTCCGGTCAGGCGGCCGGGTCTGTGCGTTCCAGGAGGAATACCCGGATTTCGCGATGAGCGGCGCGCTCGGCGTAGCGGTCGTAGGCGGGCCAGTACGAGGCGACGGCGTCCCACATTTCCTGGCGTTCGGCGTCCTTCAGGAGGCGGCCTCGGACGGGGAGGGTGCGGCCGTGGACGGAGACCGTCGCGTCGGGGTGGGACAGGAGGTTCGCGGTCCAGGCGGGGTGGTGTTCGCCGCCCCAGTTGGAGCCGATCACGACGTAGCCGCCGGAGCGTTCGACGTACAGCAGCGGGACCTGGCGCGGTTCGCCGCTGGTGCGGCCGATGGTGGTGAGCAGGAGGGTGCGCAGCCCGACTGCCGCGCCGACGCCCAGGCGGCCGCCGCTGATGCGGAGGAGCAGGCGGTCGGCGGGCATCATCGCTTGGCCGAACGCGGCGAATGCCTTGCTGCGGCCCAAACCGGCGAACATCCTGCGCAGTTCCATGATCGGCAGCCTACGGGGCGGCGGGGGAACAGTCGGCGGGGCGGTTCGCGGCGGGAGCAGCTGCGAAGAATCGGTGCTGGGTCCAGCGATGAAGATCCGGCAGAAGAGGGCGGAGAACCGGCTCGGGGCCAACACACGAGCCCGGCAGGGGGCTAGAAGCCGCTCGTTGTCAGCTTCAACAGGGCATCCGTGATCGCCGGAGCGTGGTCCACCAGGTAGAAATGGCCGCCGGGATACGTGGTCAGGGTGAAGTCTCCGAGGGTGTGCGACGACCAGGCTTGGACGTCCGCCACGGGCGCATGCGGGTCGGCGTCTCCGGTGTGCGCGTGGATGGGGGCGGCGAGCGGGCCCGCGCTCGGGCGGTACGTCTCGATGGCCGTGTAGTCCGCGCGCAGGGCCGGCAGGAACAGTTCCCGCAGTTCCGGGTCTCGCAGCACCTTCGGGTCAGTCCCGGCCAAGCCTTCGATTTCGGACAAAAGGCCGTCGTCGTCTTGGAGGTGGACTTGTTCGTTCACCAGGCGGGACGGGGCTCGACGGCCGGAGATCACTACTGCTTCCGGAGGTGTGCCGCGTTCCTCCAAACGGAGGCCTACCTCGTACGCGAGCGTCGCGCCCATGCTGTGGCCGAACAGGACTATCGGCAGGTCGAGCCACGCCAGGAGAGCTTGGGTGATGCCGTCGGCCAGGGCCCCGATGGTGCGCAGGGCGGGCTCGGCCATGCGGTCCTGGCGGCCGGGGTATTGCACCGCCAGGACGTCGACGGCCGGGGACAGCGCCTTCGACAGCGGGTGGAAGAACGGGGCTGCGCCGCCTGCGTGCGGCAGGCACACCAACCGGGCGGGGGCGTCGTCGGCGGGGTGGAAGCGGCGTAGCCACGGGTCCGTCATGCGGGCGATTTTACCGAGGAGCGGGCGGCGTTAAAGGGAAACTCGGCGGAATTCGATCTTTTCGTAGGCGCTGGCGTCACCGGTTTCGAACAGGACGCCGACGGTGTTGCGGTCTGGTTGTACCAGGTCGGAGTAGCCAGCCGGGGCGTCGGCGAGAACTGTCGACGGGTGCCAGGTTTTGCCGCCGTCGGAGCTGGTTCGGAGTTGCATGGTGTGGCGAGCGGCAGGGTCTGACGGGCCCGAGTAGAGGAGGACGCGGCGGTCGGAGGTTTGCAGGACGCTGCCTTCTACCTTCGGACCGGACAGCGTTGGTTGCACTTGGTAGGGACGAGTCAGCGTGCGGCCGCCGTCGGTGCTGTAAGCGTCCAGGCGGTGTTCGGGGGCGGAGCCCTGGTTGCGGCTGGAGAAATACACCGTGCCGTCCGGAAGCTCGGTGGCGGTGGTTTCGTTGGGGGCGATGACGCCGTCGGTCGGGTCGTCGGTGAAGCCGATGTGCCAGGTGCGGCCGTTGTCGTCGCTGTAGAGGTCGTGGCCGCCGTAGTACTTGGCTTCGGTCCCCACGTCCGCCGAACCCGGAGCAGGGGCGCTGGAGTGGTTGGCGGGGACGATGATCCGTCCTGCGTAGCGGCCGTGTTTGAGGAGGGTCGCGTGGCCGGGGGCGGCGGCGTACCAGCGCCAGTTCGGGAGTTTCGTCGTGGCGGTGATGTCGCGGGCCGGGGTCCAGGTGCGGCCGTTGTCGGGGCTGCGCTGGACGAAGACCCGGCGCGAGTCTTGCGGGGAAACCGTGCCGGACATGATGGCTTTTTCGCTGACGGGTCCGTTGTGGACAGTCAGCAGCACCAGGTCGCCGTTGCGGGCCAGTACTGGGGTCGGGTTTCCGGCGGTGGCCTCGCCGTTGCTGTCTATTACGCGCAGGTCGCCCCAGGTGCAGCCGCCGTCGCGGGAGGTTTTGGCGACCGTTTGGATCGCGCCGGAATCGCCGGGGGAGTCTCGGCGGCCTTCGGCGAAGGCGATCAGCGAGCCGTTCGCGGCGCGGACCACGGCTGGGATGCGGAAGGTGTGGTAGCCCTCGGCGCCTGAGACGAACGGGGTTGACGACGTGCAGGCGGCGCTCGCGTGGGCGGGCGGGGTCGGGGTGAGACTCAGGAGGGTTGCGGCGAGCGCGAGCGTGACTGTTCTCGGGAGCACCGGGGGACCGCCTCTCGATCCGGACATGGGATGTCCGACGTCCTATGTCCGGAGAACTTAGAGAGGCGGTCGCGCGGCGTCAAGACTCCGGATCGGTGGCGGTCGCGCGGATGGATCCGGTCGCGGCGGTGGCGGTGATCCGGAGCGGGGCGGTGCCGGTGGGGCGGACGCGCATGATTTCCGCGGCCACGGGGGCGGCCAGGTGGGTGCGCAGCGTTCGGCGCAGGCCGCGGGCGCCGTAGACCGGGTCGAAGCCTTCGACGGCGAGGAAGTGGACGGCGGAGTCGGCTACCTGGAGGTCGACGCCTCGGCGGCGCAGCCTCGTGCGCAGCAGGTCGGTTTCCAGGCGGGCGACTTGTTCGACGGTGGTGCGGTCCAGTTCGTCGAAGATCACCGTTTCGTCGATGCGGTTCAGGAATTCCGGGTCGAAGAACGACTGCAGGGCTTTGTCGACGACGGTGCGGCGGGTGTGGCCGCGGTCCAGGAGCGAGCGCCAGCGGGAGCCGCGACGGCGGGCCAGTTCTTTGGAGCCCAGGTTCGAGGTGAGGAAGACGAAGCTGTTGCGGAAGGAGATCTTTTCCTGACCGTTCGCGAGACGCAGGATTCCGTTGTCCAGTACGCCCAGGAGAGCGCGCAGGACGTTGGGGTGGGCCTTTTCGACTTCGTCGAACAGGACGATTCCGGGGGTGTACGGGTCACCCTCCACTGTGGATCGGTCGAAGACGGTGAAGGCTTCTTTGCTTCCGGCGTATCCGGGCGGGGCGCCGTTGAAGGAGGCGGCATAGTGTTCTTGGGCGAGGGAGTTCATGTCCACTCGGCACAGGTCGTCCGGGCCGGATCGCAGGGCGGCGGCGACTTGGCGGACCAGTTCGGTTTTGCCTACGCCGGTGGGGCCCAGGAGCAGTACTGTCGCGGGTGGACGGTCGGGTTCCGTCGCGCCCGCGCGGGCCAGGGTGATGGCTCGGACGACGGCGTCGATGGCAGGTTCTTGGCCTAGGACGCGGCTGCGCAGGCGTTGCGCTAAAGCGTCGGGGGTGTCCGGAGTGGACGGAACGGGCGCGGCGGCCGGAGCGGCTGGCTGCCGGTTCCGGTTCTGGTCGTGGTACCTGTCGGTGATGAACGGCATGGTGTCCTTTCCCTGAACCGAAAACCGGCAGCCAGCGAGAATCAGGCCTGTTTGGTCTTCTCGACCGGCAGCTCGCCCACCGGGCATTCGGCGACGCCGACGGTGCTGCGCGTGAGGGCTTCGACGTTCTCCTGAGCCTTCTGCGCGTCGGTGACCCACGTGCGGTAGAACTCGAACGGGCAGTCCGCGACGCCCTTGTCACCGTCACCGGCCGCGTGCACGCCCGAGTAACCGCGGTGCAGCAGCTTGAAGAGGTGGTTCTGTGACTGGTCGTACTCGCGTGCGTCGCGAATCGCCGAAAGCGACAGCTGGGCGAATTGGATGCCGTATTCCTCCTCGCCGGTTTCGCCGAGCGTCCGGCCGTCGAAGCCGATGATCGAGGAGTGCCCGAAATACGAGTACACGCCGTCGAATCCGGCCGCGTTGGCGACCGCGACGTAGCAGTTGTTGGCCCAGGCCATGGCTTTCGCCATCAGCACCTGCTGGTCCTTCGCCGGGTACATGTAGCCCTGGCAGCGGACGATCAGCTCGGCGCCCTTCATCGCGCAATCCCGCCAGATTTCCGGGTAATTGCCGTCGTCGCAGATGATCAGCGAGATCTTCAGGCCCTTCGGACCGTCCGTGACGTACGTCTGGTCGCCCGGGTACCAGCCCTCGATCGGGCACCACGGCAGGATTTTCCGGTACTTCTGCACGATCTCGCCGTGGTTGTCGATCAGCACCAAGGTGTTGTACGGCGGCTTGTTCGGGTGGTCCTCGTGCTGTTCGCCGGTGATCGAGAAAACGCCCCAGGTGTCGGCCTCGCGGCAGGCGGCGGAGAAGATCGCGGTCTCCTCGCCGGGGACGGTCGCGGCGGTGTCGTACATTTCCTGCTCGTCGTACATGATTCCCTGCGTCGAGTACTCGGGGAACACGACGAGGTCCATTCCGGGCAGGCCGCTCTTCATGCCGACCACCATGTCGGCGATCTTGCGCGCGTTGTCCAGCACCTCGGCTTTCGAATGCAGCCGCGGCATCTTGTAGTTCACGACCGCGATGCCGACCGTGTCCGGGCTCGAGGAAATGTCACCGTGTCGCATGGGATTTCTCCTTCTGATGGGATGGTCAGGCCGCGGCCGCCGCGCGGTCGCGGACGGAGCGGGGCTGGCCGCGGAACCCGAGCACCGCGGCGAGGGCGACGAGCAGGACGGCGACCGCTGCCGCGATGAGCGCGGCGGCCCCGGTGGAGC
This sequence comes from Amycolatopsis sp. NPDC003676, assembly GCF_053587275.1. Classification (NCBI taxonomy): domain Bacteria; kingdom Bacillati; phylum Actinomycetota; class Actinomycetes; order Pseudonocardiales; family Pseudonocardiaceae; genus Amycolatopsis; species Amycolatopsis sp. NPDC003676. The sequence goes on along the minus strand of NZ_JBSFNS010000055.1, from coordinate 39,628 downwards.
GGTAGCCGCCGGTGAGCGCGAGGAACGCGGGCAGCGTGCAGGTCGGCTGGCTCAACAGGACAGTCGTCCAGCCGGTGAACCGGGTCAGCTCCTCGCGGCCGAGCCCGAGCACGAGGAAGAACAGGCCCCACAGCAGAGCCCAGGAAAGCCAGATGACGCCGAACACCGGATCGTGCTGCCGCCAGAACGCGATGCCGGCGTAGACGATCGCGGCGCCCGCGACGAACAGCGAGAACCAGCCGATGCCCTCGGGTTCGAGCCCGGCGAGATTCGCGATGCCGACGTACAGATAGGTGAAGCCGAACAGGAACAGCCCGGACGCGTCGAGGATCGCTTCGGAATCCCCGTGCGCCTGGACGATCAGCACCGTCGGCGTCACGCACTGCAGCCCGCCCACGAACAGATTCAGCGCGGCGGCCGACCGGGCGGGCACTCGCCCGAGCAGCATCAGCCCGTTGACCAGCAGTACCGCCCCGACGTAGAGCAGGCCGACGTTGTTCATCGCACGCTCCTCAGTTGGTACCAGATGAAATACTGTCAAGTGAAAATAAATGGCCGGCGGGCGGCCGTCAAGACCGGGGCGGGACGGGTCAGAGCCGGGTGATCGGATCGAAGTCGCAGCCGCTCGCGGCGGCGAGGTGCACGTGCTGCGCGGCTTGCTGGCCGTGGAATTCGACGGTGCCGCGCGGCCCGTCGTAGGCGACGCCGTCGATGGCGGCGTTCAGTGCGCGCATGTCCGGAGTGCCCGCGCGGCGGGCGAGTTCGGCGAGCGTATGCAAGCCCTCGTAACAGGATTCGGCCGCGTTGTTGAGCGGCGGCGCGGCCGGGCCGTGCAGGCGGACGTAGCGGCCGAGCAGGTCCATCGCGTCCGCGGTGACGAGGGAACGGAAGTACGCGGCGGAGGCGAAGAGGTTGCGGGTCGCCTCGGCTCCGCTGGCGAGCAGCATGTTTTCTTCCATCAGCGGGCTGAAGCGCAGCATCTGCTCGTGGAGGCCGCGCGCGGCGAACTGGCGGTTGAATCGCACCGCGTCTTGTCCGACGAACAGCATGAGAACGCCGTCGCACGCGGAAGTTTCGACCCGGCGGACAAGCCGTGCCATGTCGCCGGAACCGAGTCCGACGAACGCTTCGCCGGCGATCTGGAGATCGAGTTCCCTTGCGTAGCGCCGGATCGCGTCCGCGGAACCGCGCGGCCACACGTAATCGTCGCCCGCCACGAACCAGCTGCGCGCGCCGCAGTTGTCGCGCAGCCACCGCAACGCGGGCTGGATCTGCACGCGCGGGACTTCGCCGGAACAGTAGATGCCAGAACGGCTTTCGCCGCCTTCGTAGAGCGACGTGTACACGTACGGCACGCGGTCGGCGAGGACCGGCGCGAGCGCGTTGCGGACTGAGGAAATGTGCCAACCGGTGACCGCGTCGATCTCGCCCGCGTCGACCAGGCGGCGCACGGACGACGCGACCTGCGAGGGAGGCGCGCCGCCGTCGACGACTTCCAGCGTCACCTCGCGGCCGAGGATTCCGCCCGCGTCGTTGAGTTCCCGGACCGCGAGTTCGCTGATCGCCTCGCACGAAGGCCCGAAAAGGCCCGCCGGTCCCTGCAGCGGGACGACCAGCGCGACGCGCAACGCGCTCGCGCGGCTGGCGACTCCGAGTCCCATGCCGGCTCCGGGCTTCTTTGCCGGTTGACTTGCTTCCATTTGGAAGTCTTACAATGCGGAGGCATTTGCGCAAGGGCGGGAACGAGGGCGGGCGGATGAGGCAGGCACAGGCGGCCGAGGCGTCGTTGATCCGCGCCCTCACCCGCACCGCACGCGCGGTCACTCTGCGGATCGAGCCGCTGCTCAAGGAAGAGGGGCTGTCCCTCGACGGCTGGCTGGTGCTCGACGCGCTCGCCGGGGGCGACGGCCTCACGATGACCGAACTCGCCGGGCATACGCTGGTCACTGGGCCGACGCTGACCCGCGTGGTCGACCGGTTGGTGACCACTGCGGCGGCGTATCGCGAGGTGGACGCGGAGGATCGGCGGCGGGTTCGGGTGTATCTCGCGCCTCGCGGACGCAGTGCGCATCAGCGGGCCACGGCGAAGCTGGGCGAGCTGGAGAAAGAGCTGGATCCGGCGGGGAGTGTGCTGGCGGCTCTCGTGAGTGTTGATCCCGGTTAGAACCGTGATTGCCGCGCACGAGGGTGGCGGGCTGGGCTCGTGCGTGGCAGTGCCGGTTAGAACCGGCTTTGCCACTCACGACGACGCTGGCCCAGCACCTTGATCAGCTCGTCTTTGCGTTCGGCCACCTCGGCGTGGCTGCCCATGATCCCCACCGCGGCGACAGTTCGGCCGTCCTCGACCACGGAGACTGACACGCCGTCCGCCTCGGTCGAAGCGCTGGGCGCGGCGACCAAGCCCTCAGCGCGGATCCGCGTCAGGTCCTGTACGAAACGCTCGACCAGCTCGGCGTCCGCGGGCGGCAACGCGCCGATCTGCGGCCACAGATCGCGGTTTTCCATGGCTGCCAACAAGATCCAGCCAGTGGACGTGCGGATCGGCGAACGGCGCACGAAACCTTCGGCGAGGTAGGCGTAGCGCGGGTCGTGCGAGGCGTAGTCGACGTAATAAAGGTCGCTGCCCACCATGATCGCCAGCACCGCGGTCATCCCGGTTTCCTCGTGCAGCGCTTCGAGATCCTCGTGCGACACCGTCGTCACGGTGGGGCGGCCGACGAGGCGGACGAGCAGGAACGGGGCCGGGCCGAGGGAGTAGCGGCGGTCGTGTTCGTCGAGGTAGCCGGTGGCGACGAGGCCGTTGACCAGGCCCTGGATCGAGCTCATCGGCGCGTCGAGCTCGCGCGCGAACTCGGTGAGCGTGACCCCGTTCCGGGAGCGCGCGGCCCGCTCCAGGATGGTCGACACCCGGTCGATCATCCGGTGGTGCGGCCTCGGGCGGCCGTCCGGCGTGGGGTGCGTCGGCATCGGTGCTTTCTCTCCTCGGGTGATCGGGAACTCTACCCGGACCTGCGGGTTGCGTAAATACGTATTTTGATGCCAGTATGCGTAGCGAGGAGGTGCGCTCGTGAGCATGCCACTGGACGGTGTCGTCGTCGCGGATTTCAGCCGGGTGCTGGCCGGGCCGCTGGCGTGCGTGAACCTGGCCGACCTCGGGGCGACGGTGATCAAGGTCGAGCGGCCCGGTTCCGGGGACGACACCCGCGGCTGGGGACCGCCGTGGACCGGAAACTCCAGCTCGTACTTCGAATGCGCGAACCGGTCCAAGCAGTCCGTGGTGCTCGACCTCGGCGATCCGGACGACCTGGTCTTGGCGCGCGAACTCGCGCAACGCGCCGACGTGCTCGTGGAGAACTTCCGGTCGGGCGCGCTGGGGCGGCGCGGGCTCGACTACGAATCCGTCCGCGTGGGTAATCCCGGCATTGTGTACTGCTCGGTTTCCGGCTTCGGCGGCGACGCGGACCTGCCCGGCTACGACTTCCTCGTGCAGGCGATGGGCGGCCTGATGAGCATCACCGGCACCGACGAACCGGCGAAGGTCGGCGTCGCGCTCGTCGACGTGCTCGCCGCGAAGGACGCCACCATCGGCATTCTCGCCGCGTTGCGAGCCCGCGAGCAGACCGGGCGAGGGCAGCGGGTCGAGGTGAATCTGCTGTCCAGTTTGCTCGGTTCGATGGCCAACCAGGCTTCGTCATATCTCACGACCGGACGTGCGCCGGGCCGGATGGGCAACTCGCATCCGTCGATCGCGCCGTACGAAACGTTGCGCTGCAAGGACGATGTGCTCGCGCTGGCTTGCGGCAACGACGGGCAGTTCCGTCGGCTGGCCGGGGTGCTGGGCGTTCCGGAACTGGCCGACGACGAGCGGTTCGCGACGAATGCCGAGCGCGTCCGCAATCGTCCGGAGTTGCGAGCTGTGCTCGAAAAGCAACTCGGCACCGACACGGTGGTCGCGTGGGCGGCGAGGCTGACCGAGGTCGGCGTGCCCGCCGGTCCAGTCGGCGATCTCGCGGACGGGTTCAAGCTCGCGGAATCGCTCGGTCTCGCACCCACCGTGCCGGTCGGCGACTCGCCGCCCCAGGTCCGCCACCCGATCGGCTATTCGGACACGCCGGTCGCCCGCTACACCGCCCCGCCCCGGCTGGGGCAGCACAGCGACGAGATTCGCCGCTGGCTCGCAGAGGAGAAGAAATGAGCGCCACGAAGTCCCTGCCGCCGCTGGATCCCCGCGACCCCGCCGGGCTCGGCGACCTGTTCACCGAAGACGAGAAGGCGATCGCGGCCGCGGTCCGCCGGGTCTGCTCCGAGCGGATCGACCCGTACGTCGGCGACTGGTTCGAGCGCGGCGAGCTGCCCGACGTCCGCGGTCTGGCCAAGGACCTGGGGTCGCTCGGGGTGCTCGGCATGCACCTGGAGGGCTACGGCTGCGCGGGGATGTCGGCGACCGAGTACGGCCTCGCGTGCCTGGAGCTGGAGGCGAGCGACTCGGGCATCCGCTCGCTGGTGTCGGTGCAGGGCTCGCTCGCGATGTTCGCGATCTGGAAGTGGGGTTCGGAGGAGCAGAAGCAGCAGTGGCTGCCGTCGATGGCGGCGGGCGAGGCGATCGGCTGCTTCGGGCTGACCGAACCGGACGCCGGATCGGACCCGGGCAGCATGCGCACCCGCGCGCGGCGCGACGGCGACGACTGGGTGCTCGACGGCCGGAAGATGTGGATTACCAACGGAAGCGTTGCCGACGTCGCCGTGGTGTGGGCGCAGACCGACAAGGGCGTGCGCGGTTTCGTGGTGCCCACCGACACGCCGGGCTTCTCGGCACCGGAGATCAAGCACAAGCTGTCGTTGCGCGCATCCATCACCAGCGAACTTGTTCTCGACGGCGTGCGGCTGCCCGCGGACGCGGTGCTCCCGGAGGTCACCGGGCTGAAGGGACCGTTGAGCTGTCTCAACGAAGCCCGCTTCGGCATTGTCTGGGGTTCGGTCGGCGCGGCGCGTTCTTGCTTGCAGGCGGCGATGTCCTACGCGGAGGACCGCACGCAGTTCGGGAAGCCGATCTCCGCGTTCCAGCTGACGCAGCAGAAACTTGTCGACATGACGCTCGAGTACACGAAGGCGTTGCTGCTCGCGATCCACTTGGGACGGCGCAAGGACGCCGGGGTGCTGCGGCCGGAACAGGTCAGCCTCGGCAAGCTGAACAACGTCCGCGAGGCGATCGAGATCTGCCGCACCGCTCGTACGATCCTCGGCGCGAACGGGATTTCGCTGGAGTACCCGGTGATCCGGCACATGAACAACCTCGAATCGGTGCTCACTTACGAGGGCACTGTCGAGATGCACACGCTGGTGGTCGGTCAGGCGATCACCGGGCAGTCCGCTTTCCGCTGAGGTTTCCGGCGAGGGACGGCCATGGCCGCCAGCGCGGCGGCCGCGGCGAGCATGCCGAGCCCGGCGAGCGTCCAGCCGAGGAAGCCGAACGTCAGCACCAGCGGGACCAGCACGATCGGCCCGGTGATGCGCGCGAGCGCGGTGCTGGTGGCGAACAGCGCTTGGTATTGGCCCTGATGTCCTTCGGGGGCAAGGCTGAACGCGAGGTGCCAGGCACCGGCGGAGGCGGTCGTTTCGGCGACGGTGAGCAGGAGCGCGCCCACTAGCGCCAGGACCACGGGGTGCTCGGAAGCGCCGAGCGAGCCGAAGACGGAACAGGCGGCGATCAGGAAGATTCCGGCCACGGCGAGGGACCGGCGGGCCGTGCGGGCGTCGCGGACCTGTCGGCTGATCGGCAGCTGGAGGAGTACGACGAGGACGGTGTTGGCCAGCAGCACCACGGCGGAAGTCCATTGTGGAGCTGCGCTGCGCGTGACTATCCACAGTGGAAGGGTGACGCTGAGGATCGGCATGGTCAGCTGGGTGATCGCGGCCAGCAGTGTCAGGGTGACGTAGCGGCGGTCGCGCAAGGCTGGCCAGCCGGTTTGGCGTTCGGTGGGTGCGTCCGGTCCGGCGTGCAGATACAAAGCGGTGGCGAAGATGAACAATCCGGCGTCGACGAGGAAAACAGTGACCACGTTGGTTCCGGCGGCCAGGACGAGCGCGCCCAGTCCGGAGCCCGCGCCGATGCCGATGTTGACGGCGGTGTGCAGCAATGCGCGGGCCCGGACGCGGCCTTCGGGAGCCACGACGGTGGCGACGACGGCTTGGCGGCCCGCCGCGAGCGCGCTCTGCCCGCAGGCGAAGAGCGCGCACGCGGCGATGTATAGCGGAACAGTGTGCGCGACGGCGAACAGCAGCAGGCCCGCGACCGCGGCGACGGTCGCCGCGGCGAGTGCCCGGCGGGCGCCGATCCGGTCCAGCAGCGTCCCGAACGGAACGGTGGTGGTCAGGCTCGTCGCGGCGCCGAGCGAGAGCCCGAGCGCCACGATTCCCGCCGGCAGGCCGACCCGGGTGGTGAAGTGGACGGCGGACACGGCCAGCACCGCGCCGTCGCCCGCCGAGGTCAGGGCTTGTGCGGTGGCGAGCCGCCGGATCGCCGTGCGCGCGCTGGTCATGCCGGGCTGACCGACCAGCAGCGGGTCGACACGCCGACCGTGTTCCACATGTTGATCGCGGTGATGAGCGCGATCACCGCCGACGCGCCTTCCTCGCCGAGCGCCTTGACGGCGTCGGAAACGGTCGACTCGGGCACGTGCGTTTCGGAGAGACGGGTGACGTCCTCGGTGAGCGCGAACGCGGCCCGCTCGGCCGCGGTGAACAGGCCCGATTCCGCCCAGACCGCGAGCGCGTCGACCCGCTGAGCCGTGACGCCTTCCTTGCGCGCGGCCTGCGAGTGCATGTCGACGCAGTACGCGCAGCCGTTGATCTGGGAGGCGCGGAGGCGGACTAGTTCGCGCAGGCCCGGCTCGATGCCGGCGTGGTCGAGCTGCTGGGTCGCGGCGTCGTCCAAAGTGCTCATCGCACGGGAGAAAATCGGGGCCAGTGCGTCGAAATCGAGGCGCTGGGGGATCGGGACCAGAGTGGGGTTCGTCGTTGTCATGGACCTAGATTAGGTCGCCAATGGACCGAGTTCCCGGCCAATCTGTCGCTAGGAACTCAGTCCATTTGCCAGCGCGTCGGCGGCCAGGGTGAGGGCGCGGGCGGCCCGGGCGGACGACACCGCGCCGTAGCCGATGACGACCCCGGCGCGGTCCGGATTGCCGCCGGGCGCGCGGTAGTCGGCGAGTCCTTCGATGGCGACGCCGAACTGGCGCGCGGCGGCGAGGGTGCGTTCTTCGGTGGCCGCGTTCGGGAGTTCGACCAGGCATTGGAGACCGGCGGCGAGACCGCCCGGCCGCAGGTCTGGCGAGCGTTCGGCGAGGAGTTGGGCGAACAGCTCGCGGCGGGTCCGGAAGGTGGCCCGGCGCCGGCGGACGGCGCGGTCGTACTCGTGGGAGTCGAGGAAGCGCGCGAGGACCTGCTGGTGCAGCCCGCTGGGCGTGACGCCGCTGAGGGTGCGCTGGCGGAGCAGTTCGGGGAAAAGCTCGGGCGGGGCCACCGCCCACGCGACGCCGACGGCCGGGGCGAGGGCTTTGCTCGACGTGCCCAGGTAGACGACCCGATCCGGCGCGAGGGCCTGGAGCGCGCCGATGCTGCGGCGGTCGTAGCGGAACTCGCCGTCGTAGTCGTCCTCCAGGATCAGCGCGTCGCGGGCGTTCGCCCATTCGACCGCGGCCCGGCGGCGTTCCGGGGAAAGCGGCACTCCGGTGGGGAATTGGTGGGCCGGGGTGAGGAAGACCGCGTCCGCCCGGGTGTCCGCGAGGTCGGCGCCGTCGGAGTCGACCGGGATCGCGACGATCTCCAGTCCGGACTCGGCGATGATGCGCCGGTGCCGTTCGTGCCCGAACTCCTCGACGGCGATCCGCTTGCCGCCGCGCGCGCGAATGCTTCGGCAGGTCAACGAAAGCAGATCGCCGAAGCCGCTGCCGATCAGGACTTCCGCCGCGGTGACCGCCACGCCGCGCGTCCGGGCGAGGTACCCGGCGAGGGTGTCGCGGAGTTCGGTCGCTCCTTCTGGCGGGGCGTAAGCGAATGCGGAGACCGGCATTTCCGACAGCGCTCGCCGGGTTTGCGCGCTCCATTGGCTGCGCGGGAAATCTCCCGCGTCGGCGAGACCGCCGCGAAGCTCGTACTCCGGCGGCGATTGTCGTTGGGCTGCAACTGGTTGTGTCTGCCGAGGGAAGCCAGCGATCCACGTTCCGGCTCCGACGCGGCTCTCCAGCCAGCCTTCGGCGGCGAGCCGCGAGTAGACCTCGGAAACAGTGCTGCGGGCGATGCCGAGATCGGTGGCGAGTGCGCGGGAGGCGGGCAGGCGGGTGCCTACCGGAAGGCGACCGTCGACGACCGCCGCGCGCAGGGCGGTTTCGAGCGCGTGCGCGGGCGGGTGGTGGAGACGGGCAGGTAGAGGTCGAGACCCTCGGCCACCGATGCGCGCTTCATGGCCGGACTCTAGCCTGGCGCGTCCACAGTGGGCGGACGTCAGCTGAGCAGGGCTTCGATTTCGCGGTACCGCGCGGGGGAGACCGTCTTTCGTCCGGCGGCCGCGGCCAACGGGACGGTGCCGAGATCGGTGCCGCGCAGCGCGACCATGACCCCGGACTCGCCCGCGTGCACCGCGTCAGCCGCGCGGAGGCCGAATCGGGTGCCAAGTTCGCGGTCAGCGGCGGTCGGCCGTCCGCCGTCCTGGCTTACCGCGACCGCGCGGGCTTCCTTGCCGGTGTGCCGGGAAATCTCCTCGGACAGCCACGCGGCGACGCCGTTCGGCACCGGGGATCCTTGCGGGAGCGCGCCTTCGGCGATCACGACGATCGGGGCTCGGCCGCGTTCGAACCGGCGCGTCACCCGCGCCAGCACCTGGTCGAGGTCGAACGGGTGCTCCGGCCCGACGATCACGTCCGCGCCGCCCGCCAGCCCGGCGTGCAGGGCGATCCAGCCGGAATCCCGGCCGGAGACCTCGACGACCAGCGCGCGCTCGTGCGATTCGGCCGTGGTGCGGCACCGGTCGAGCGCGTCGGCGGCGATCTGCACCGCGGTGTCGAAGCCGAAGGTCGCGTCGGTCGCCATGACGTCGTTGCGGATCGTCGCGGGAACGACGACGACCTGGACTCCGTCGGCGGCGAGTTTCGCTGCCCCCGCAACGGCATCCTCTCCGCCGAGCACGACCAGCGCGTCGAGACCGTGCAGCGAATCGCCCGGCTTGACCGGGCCGTGCGAGGAGCCGAGAAGCGGACGGTTCCGGGTCAAGGTCTCGTCGATTTCACGCGGCCCGATCGGCACGGTGCGGTTCTCCCGCAGCCCTGCCCACCCGTCCCGGATGCCGACGATTTCCCAGCCGTACACCTGAATGCCTTTGCGAGCGAAGGCCCGGACCACCGCGTTCGATCCGGGGCAGTCGAGGTCGCCGGTCAGCATGCCGATCCGCATGCGGCGAGAGTGGCATGACTGAATCGATGAAGCAAGCGGGATGCGGAAACGCCCGGCAGGTTCCACCCGGCCGGGCGTTTCCGTTCTCTTTAGTGGACTTTCGCGGGGATTACCGTCGCGGACCGGGGTCGCTGAAGCTGGGACGGCCGGTCTCGTTGTGCCCGGCGAACCGGCGCAGGTAGCCCGGCGCGGCCGGGTCGGTCAGCGAGATGTCGAACCAACCGAACGCGGACGCCGTTTCGCACGGGACCCGCCGGGTTTCGCCGGGGCCGAGCACGATCGTCCGGGCGGCACTGCGGCTGTAGTCGTTGCGCAGCTTGAGTTTCCGGCGCTGGCGGCCCGGGTTCGTGACGGTCAGCGTCAGCAGCGGAGCACCGTAGTTGTTGGTGGACACCGAAACCTCGGGTTCGGTGGTGTCCGCCGTGGTGCCGGTGAACTGGGCGAGGTAACCGTTCGCGCCGGTCACGCGAAGGTCGTAGTTGCCGTGCTCGTCGGTGCCCGGCGCGCCTTCCCAGATGTCGCTGACGGTGTCGTGCGCGGCGACCGTGTAGCGGCGGGGCGAATCGCCGTGCGCGTAAACGTAGAAGTACGCGCCCGCGGTGCCGTTGTTGGTGAACTGCACCGAAATCGAGTGCCCGTCGCGCTTCCCGGCGACCTCGGAGGTGAACCGGTACGGCAGCGCCCGCGCGGGGCGGACGCCCGGCTCCTGCGTCGGCATCGTCTGCGGCAGCTTCACCGAGAACGGCTGGTTCTTGCTGGGCAGCGGGGTCGGCGTCGGCGTCGCGACCGGTTTGGTCTGCGGGCGGGAGAAGTCGAACGCCGAGGTGAGGTCGCCGCAGACGGAACGGCGCCACGCGCTGATGTTCGGCTCCGCCACCCCGAACCGGGCTTCGAGGAAGCGCAGCACCGAGGTGTGGTCGAAGGTTTCCGAGCAGACCCAGCCGCCGCGCGACCACGGCGACACGACGAGCATCGGCACGCGGGAACCGAGCCCCGCCGGGTGCTTGCCGGTCAGCGGGACGCCGGCCGGTCCGCCGCCGGTGCCCTTCGGGAGCTTGTCGAAGTCGAGCGTCTCGTCGGGGAGGCTCGCCGCGAGCGACCGGGAGACGAGACCGTCCGTGCCCGGCTTGTTGACCAGCGGCGGCATCGGCGGGACGACGTGGTCGAAGAGGCCGTCGTTCTCGTCGTAGTTGATGAAGAAGACGGTCTTGCTCCACACCTCGGGGTTGGAGACGAGCGCGTCGAGGACGAGGTTCAGGTAGTACGCGCCGTCGCTGGCGGACGCGGCGGCGTGCTCGCTGTACTTGTACGGCGGGACGATCCACGTGACCTGCGGCAAGGTGCCTGCCTGCACGTCGGCGCGGAACTCCTTGAGCGTGTGCATCGAAACGCCCTGCTCGACCAGCGGCCCGGACGCGCCTTCCTGGCGGTGGTACTTCGCGAAGAACTCGAGCGAGTTGTCCGTGTAGTTGTCCGTCGGCTCGCCGGGAATGCCGCTGCCGCCCTGGTAAAGCTTCCAGCTCACGCCCGCCTGCTGCAGGCGCTCGGGATAGGTCGTCCAGCTGTAGCCGTTGGTGTCCGGCCGCTCCCAGAGCCCAGGCCCGTTCTGCTTGCTGCCAAGGCGGTTCTGCGTGTCGATGGTGCCGGACCACAGAAGGATCCGGTTCGGTGCGGTGTCCGCCGGGACGGAGCAGTGGTAGGCGTCGCAGATGGTGAACGCCTCGGCGAGCGCGTAGTGATACGGCAGCTCGGACCGCTGCTGGTAGGTCATGGTGAACACGTCCTGCTTCTCGTTCACCCAGCCGTCGTAGCGCCCGCCGTTCCAGAGCGGCTCGCCACTGCCCCAGCCGTGGTGCGTGCCGGCGATGTGCTCGCTGGTGCGCAGCGCGTCGAGCGGGAACGGCAGCACGTACTCGGCGTCGTTGGGCAGCCCGCGCCCGTTGTATCCGGCAGTGCGCACCTTCGCCGGCGGCTGGTAGAACACCGGCCGCCCGTTGGGCAGCAAGTGCGGCCGGGGGTCGCCGTAGCCGCGCACGCCGCGCATGGTGCCGAAGTAGTGGTCGAAGGACCGGTTCTCCTGCATGAGGACGACGACGTGCTCGACGTCCTCGATCGTGCCCGACCGGCGGGCCGGTTCGACCGCGAGAGCCTTCCCGATAGACCCGGGCAGCAGCCCGCCGGCCGCCGCGCCGGCCAGCGAAGCCCCCGCCATGCCGAGAAAATTCCGGCGACTCGTACCCGCCATGGTTCGTTCCTCCACGTGTTCGCGGCGAGACAACGGTCACCCGGATTTACCGGCCGCCGCCCGCCCGGGTGAGAGCATGAACGAGGAGAGTGTCCCGGATCTGGCGCGCGGGTGAATACTTCCGCCGGGGGAAACTGAGGCCAGACTTGAAGCAAGACTGGCAAAAGGACGCAAGCTCGGCAGGTGAAACCAGGCGGCCGCACAAGGATGGACGAAGTGACGACGTTGCGAGCCGACCTGACCGCGTTGTTCGAGGCCGCCGGGCTGACCGACGTCGAGGTCGATGCGGCGGTCGCGGACGAGCATGTCCGCTCCGCCGCTTACCGTCGCGTTATCTCAGCGAGCGGCGGGGCGGATCGGCGGGAGCTGGCCGCGGTGCTGGTGCGGGATCCGGAACCGCTGACGGCCAAAACGGCGGTGGTGGAGCTGGTCGACCACCTCGCGGGGGAGACCGCCGATCCGGCGGAGTTCCTTCGGCGGGCGGCGGAAATCGCCGAGGAGGCGGGCCGGCTCGCACCAGCGAAGGACCGCGAGTTCGTCCGGCAGCGGGTGCGGGATTGGGAATTGTGGCTGGAGACCGAAAACGGCGGGGTCTTGGACGTCGCCGACCTGGAATCGGCGAGCGACTGGATGCAGCGGCGGCTGGCCGACTTCTCCGCTTCGCAGCAGGTGCTGGCATTGCTGGCTGAGCACGGCCGCACCAAGCGGATCCGGAACACCGCAGCCTCCCAGAAACCCACGACGCCCTAACCCCGACGAAGCTGGCGGCGCATCGCTGACGACGGTCACTCAGAGGGACAGGCTTCGGCTTCCTCGACCAGTTCGACTAGCTCCGCGATGTTCTGGCGGGCGCCCTCGTGGCCCGGATACCACTTTTCGACCTCGGCTGGCAGCTTCTCCCGGATCACCTTCATGATCTCGGCGCCCTGCTCCGCGCCGTAGCTGCTCAGGGCGATGAACGCGTAACCCCCGGCCACGAACTCGCGCAGGTCCGCGGCCAGCGCCTGATCCTCGACCTCGTCGGCGATGAACTCGAGAACCTGAAGGAGCATGCCGCGAGAGGGATTCCAGTCGAGGAACCCCAGGTCGCGTTTGCCGCGAGGGTCGATGATGAACACGGCAGACACGGGTCACCTCATGAGCTTCTGGACGTGCCGGGGGCCTCTTCGGCTTGCGCTCAGGAGACCGTTCTCCCCGGATGTTCCCAAAAATCACGAACGGCCTGCCAATGAATATCATCGACAGGCCGGGTGACCAGAACAAACACTGTGGGCGATACTGGGATCGAACCAGTGACCTCTTCGGTGTGAACGAAGCGCTCTCCCCCTGAGCTAATCGCCCGTTGTGCAACGCACCAGCCTGGGGTGGACTGGAGTGCGCGATACTGGGATTGAACCAGTGACCTCTTCCGTGTCAGGGAAGCGCTCTCCCGCTGAGCTAATCGCGCTTGCTGCTGTGCAACGTGTCGTAAACATTAGCGGACGCCTCGGCGACGCCTGACAGGGGGCCCGGTTTCGCCGGCCGCGCTGGTCACTGTCCTGCGTGGACAGTCATGCGCACGCCTTCGGCCAGCCGGTACGGGCGGGTGTCGACGATGGCGCCCAGCAGGCGGCGCAGGCGCGATACCTCGGCGCGGACGGTGACGAGGTGTTCGGCGTCTCCGTAGAGGGCGTGGCTCAGCGCGACCGCGGACAGGCCGTCGCGGCCGGCCTTCTCCAGGCGGACCAGGATTTCCGCGTGTCGTTTGGTGATCGGGCGGCGCCAGCCGGTGTCGCCTGCTTGCAGGCTGAGCAGGGGAGCGGGCGTGAGGTCCAGGTCGAGGCGGACGGTCCGGGCGGTGTCGGCGGGGCGGACGAGCCAGCCGTCGGCGATGGGTTCGGGGAGGCAGGCTCCGAGGCCGGGGACGGCGACGACCTGGCCGGTTTGGGGGGCGGCGATGCGTTCGCCCGCGGAGACGCCGACGCTGTGCGCGACCCAGCCGTCCTCGTCCACGACCAGGGCGGGGCCGGAGGACAGGACAGGTTCAGCCATTTGGCGCAGTCGTTCGAGGCGTTGGCGGTGCGTGCGCCACAGTTCGGATTCGGCCAGCCGTTTGCCGGTTTCGACCAGTGCGCCGATCGCCGGATGCAGGGTCAGGGCGGGGCCGCTGATGTCGATGACGCCCAGCAGTTCGCCGGTGCGCGGGTCGTGGATCGGCGAGGCGGTGCAGTACCACGGGTGCTGGTTCTGCTCGAAGTGTTCGCCGGCGAGCAGTTCGATGGGCGCGGCTTCGGCGAGCGCGGTGCCGATCGCGTTGGTGCCGACGCGGGCTTCGGTCCATTCGGAGCCTTCGGTGAAGCCCAGCGTGTCCGCTTTGCGCCGGACGGCGGACGAGCCTTCGCGCCACAGGATGATGCCGTCCGCGTCGGTGACTACCAGGAGCATGTGCGCCGAATCGGACGTCGCGCCGACGACCTGGCGGAGGTCTTCGATGACGTGCCGCAGCGGCGAGCCGTGCCTGCGGCGTTCGACCTCGTCGCCGGGCACCGAATCGCGGGCGTTCATCCCGTCGGCGGTGAGGCCGAGGCTCAGCACGCGGGACCAGGAGCGCGAGACGAGCGGGCGCGGCGGCACGGCGGGGCGGCTGCCGCCGATGACGGCTTCGTGCATGCGGACGAGGTCGCGGGCGTGGGTGGGCAGGTTGCGGCCCGGAGGCACCGCACTGTGCACCACCACAGTCACCTCCCGCACCGTCGCGTTAGCCGCCCAGCATAGGTGACCTGCGCCGATGTTTCCATGCAGCGGGCGCGTGCAACTCGCTGCAACCCTTGCCGCGCCCGTCGCCCGGGGAGTGTGATCGGCGCTACACCACGACAGCGACGTCCGAGGAGTAGCGATGACACAGACAGTCGACCGGATCGCGGAGGCGAGTACGCCGCAGGCCCGGGTCGAGGACTGGCTGGCCCGGTTCGAGGCCGCGCTGACCGCCCGCGACGTCGAGGCCGCCGCGGCGTTGTTCGCCGTCGATTCCTACTGGCGCGACTTGGTTTCGTTCACCTGGAACCTCAAGACCGTCGAGGGCCGGGACGGCGTCGCGGGCTTGCTCGGCGGCTGTCTGGAAGCGACTGATCCGAGCGGATTCCGCACCAGCGAACCCGCCACTGAAAGCGACGGCGTCACCGAGGCGTGGATCGAGTTCGAGACCGCCGCCGGACGCGCGAAAGGGCATTTGCGGCTGAAGGAAGAGGGCGCGTGGACGCTGCTCACCAGCCTGCGCGAGCTGAAGGGTTTCGAGGAGTCGCAGCGGGAACGGCGGCCCAAGGGCGTCGAGCACGGCGTGGTGCGCGGCCGCCGGTCGTGGGCGGAGAAACGGGCCGAGGAGCAGGAGACGCTCGGCTACGGCCAGCAGCCCTACGTCGTCGTGATCGGCGGCGGGCAGGGCGGGATCGCGCTCGGCGCCCGGCTGCGCCAGCTCGGCGTGCCCTCGCTGGTGGTGGAGCGCAACGACCGGCCCGGCGATTCGTGGCGCAAGCGGTACAAGAACCTCTGCCTGCACGACCCGGTCTGGTACGACCACCTGCCCTACCTGCCGTTCCCGGAGAACTGGCCGGTGTTCGCGCCGAAGGACAAGATCGCGGACTGGCTGGAGATGTACACGCGCTTGATGGAGGTGCCGTACTGGACGCGCTCGGCGGTCACCTCCGCGGTGTGGGATGACGACGCGAAGCAGTGGCATGTCAAGGTGGACCGTGACGGCGAAGAAGTGGTTCTGACGCCGAAGCACGTGGTGTTCGCGACCGGGATGTCCGGCAAGCCGAATCTGCCGTCGTTCCCCGGAATGGACGAGTTCGAGGGCGACCAGCACCACTCGTCGCAGCACCCCGGGCCGGACGCGTACGCGGGCAAGAAGGCGGTCGTCGTCGGCTCGAACAACTCGGCGCACGACATCTGCGCGGCGCTGTGGGAGCACGGCGCGGACGTGACGATGGTGCAGCGCTCGTCCACGCACATCGTGAAGTCGGATTCGCTGATGGACCTCGGCCTCGGCGACCTGTACTCGGAGCGCGCGCTGGCCGCGGGCGTCACCACCGAGAAGGCCGACCTGATCTTCGCGTCGATCCCGTACCGGATCATGCCGGAGTTCCAGATCCCGGTGTACCAAGCGATCCGCGAGCGCGACGCGGACTTCTACGCCCGGCTCGAGGCGGCGGGCTTCAAACACGACTGGGGCGACGACGGTTCCGGCCTGTTCATGAAGTACCTGCGCCGCGGCTCCGGCTACTACATCGACGTCGGCGCTTCGGAGCTCGTCGCCGACGGCAGCATCAAGCTCGCGCACGGCCAGGTCGACCACCTGACCGCGAACTCGGTGATGCTGGCGGACGGCACCGAGCTGGAAGCCGACGTGGTCGTGTACGCGACCGGCTACGGCTCGATGAACGGCTGGGTCGCCGACCTGGTCGGGCAGGAAACCGCGGACCGGGTCGGCAAATGCTGGGGCCTCGGCTCGGAAACGACCAAGGACCCGGGCCCGTGGGAGGGCGAGCAGCGCAACATGTGGAAGCCCACCCAGCAGGAGGGTTTGTGGTTCCACGGCGGGAATCTGCACCAGTCCCGGCATTACTCGCTGTATCTGGCGCTGCAGCTGAAGGCGCGGTTCGAAGGCCTTGAGACGCCGGTGTACGGGCTGCAGGACGTGCATCACCTGTCTTGACGTTGTTGGGAAACCCGGTGGCTGCCTTGGCGGTCACCGGGTTTTTTCTTGCAGGCCGGCCAGGACGATGCGCATTCCCTCGGCGAACTCGGTTTCCGGATCGCTCACCGTGGCGGCCTCCGCGATTTCGAGGAGCCCGGCGAACTGGTCTTGATGCAGTTCCGCGATCCGGTCGGCGGTCTCGGCTTCGTCCGCGTCGCGCGACAGCGGACCGGCCAGTTCGGCCTGGGCGCAGCCGATGACGAAAGCGGAAACCGTGCGGAAGGCAACCAGCAGCTCGGCTCCGGAGCGTCCGCTGCGGGCGAGTGCGCGAACCAGGGCCTCGGCCGGCCGGAGCGTTGTCAGGTCGAAGCTGCGGCGGGTCAGGATCAGCGGGATGGCGTGCGGATGCGCCCGCACCGCCCGCCACATTCCCTCGGCGACCGCGTGCACGTCGGCGACCCAGTCGTCGGACGGATCCGGCCAGGTCGCTTCTGCCATCACCGCTTCCGTGACGAGCTGCTCCAGCCCGTCCCGGCCGTCGACGTAGTTGTAGATCGTCATCGGACCGGTGCCCAGTTCGGCCGCGAGGCTGCGCATCGTCAGGCCGTCCAGGCCGGCGGCGTCGACCAGCGCGAGCGCGGCGGCCTGCAGCCGGTCGCGCGTGAACTTCCGCGGTGCGGGCATGATTCTCCTTGATTAAGTACAAGGTACGTGTTTAACTAGGTTCACGTACAACGTACTTGAAGGGAGGACCATGCGCACCAGCTTCCGTTCCGGCCGTGACCAGTGCGCGGCCTGGCTCACGCTCCCGGACGGGCCGGGCCCGCATCCGGCGGTCGTGCTCGTGCACGGCGGCGGCGCGACGCACGAGATGATGCTCGGCCAGTACGAAACCTGGTTCTCCGCAGCGGGTTTCGCCGTGCTGGCGTTCGATTTCCGGCACCTCGGCGAGTCCGGCGGGCAGCCCCGGCAGCTGGTCAGCCAGCGCCGGTACGCGGAGGACGTCGACGCGGCCCTGGCATTCGCCCGCGGGCGGCCGGAGATCGACGCCAGCCGGATCGCCTTGTGGGGAACGTCGTTCGGCTCCAGTCACGTGCTCGCCGCGGCGGCACGGCATCCGTCGCTGGCCGCGGCGGTCGTGCAGTGTCCGGTGTTCAGCGGCCGGGCCGTCGTGGCGCGGGCCGGGCTGCGGCACCTCGCGCGGTTCACCGGGCCGATCGTCTCCGACCTGCTGCGGTCCGTCTTGCGTCTGCCGCGCCGGTACGTTCCGCTGGTCGGCCGCCCCGGCGAGCTGGCGTTCGTGAATCAGCCCGGCGCGCTGGAAGGCTGGGAATCGGTCACGCCAACCGGCTGCCGGTTCGACAACCGGATCACCGCCGCGTCCGGGTTGGGCATGGTGTTCTACCACGCCGCCGCGCAGGCCTCGCGCGTCCGATGTCCGTTGCTGATCTGCGCTTGCGACCACGAGAACCTCATCGACCCGTCGATCGCCGCTCGCGTGGCCGAGGACGCGCCGCGCGCGGTGCTGAAGCATTACGACGCGGATCACTTCACGGTTTACCATCCGCCTGTGGTCGACAAGGTCGTCGCGGATCAGCTCGACTTCCTCGCCGTCCACCTGACCAGTGAGGACGAGCGATGACGCGTATTCACGACCTGCTCCGCACCGCCTCCGCGGACGCCGTCGGCTGGACCGCCGGTTCGCGTGACCTCCGGTTTTCCGAGATGGACGCGTGGTCGGACCGGATCGCCGCCGACTTCCTGCGGCGGGGCGTGCGGCGCGGCGACCGGATCGCGGTCAACGGGCGCACGACACCGGAATGGCTGGCGGTGTACTTCGCCGCCGCGAAAATCGGCGCGGTGGTGGTGGGGTTGAGCCCGCGATACCGGGAAACCGAATTCGCGCACATCCTCACCGATTCCGGCGCGCGGCTCGTGGTGACCGAGCCGTCGGCGGGCGACGTCGATTTCCTTGCCCTGCTGGAAAACCTCGAACTGCCCGGTGTCTCCTTCGTGACGTTCGCCGAGCTGGGTTCGGCGGAGCCCGATGAAGCGCTGGCTGCTGCTTCGGCGGCGGTCGAAGACGACGACCCGGTGATGATCATCTACACCTCCGGCACCACCGGCCGCCCCAAAGGCGCGACGCTGACCCATCGCGGCCAGCTGGCGTCCGCCGCCGCGGAAGCCGACCACCTCCAGCTGAGCCCCGCCGATGTGCTGCCGGTGGCCGTTCCGCTGAATCACGTCAGCGGCATCACCTGCTGCATCCTGTCCGCTTTGGTCGCGGGCAGCCGGACGGTGCTGCTGCCGTCCTTCGACGCCGGTGCCGCCGCAGATCTGTTCCGGACCGCCGGGCTGACGATGTGGGTCGGCGTGCCGACAATGCACACCCTGCTGCTGAATCACGAACGTTTCGCCGGCGTCGACACGTCCGCGATCCGCGTAGTGGTCACCGGCGGCGCGAACGCGGAACCGGCTCTGCTGCAACGCCTTACGGCTGCGTTCCCGAAGGCGACCGTGATGAATCTGTACGGGCTGAGCGAGGTTTCCGGCGCGGTCGTGATGACGCCGTGGGGTGCCAGCACAGAAGCGACCGAACGCTCTATCGGCGTTCCTTTCCCGGGCGTGGAAGCAAAAATCGCCTCTCCGACGGGAGAAGCGCTGCCCGTTGGCGAAACCGGCGAGCTACTGTTCCGCACGCCGTCGATCATGGCTGGCTACCACAATCTGCCGACGGAAACCTCGGCGGCGGTCGACGCGGACGGCTGGCTGCACACCGGCGATATGGCCCGCGCGGACGAGGAGGGTTATCTGACGTTGCACGGCCGCGCCAAGGACATGTTCGTCCAAGGCGGCTTCAATATTTATCCGATCGAGGTGGAGAACGTTCTGGCCGGGCATCCCGGGGTGCTGATGGCGGCCGGGGTCGGCGTTCCCGACCCGGTGCTGGGCGAGATCGGCCGGTATTACGTTGTCCCAGCACAGGATTCGACGGTCACCGAAGCGGAGTTGAAGGAGTTCTGCGCGGGAAAGGTCGCCGACTACAAGGTCCCGCGCCAGATCGTGCTCCGGCCTGCTCTGCCGCTGACGCCGTCCGGAAAGGTGCAGAAGGCGGCCCTGCGTGCGGAAAGCTAGGCGTTGGCCGTGACTGCTTCTTGAATCACTCGGGCGGCGTCGGCGAACGCGCCGGGATTCGGCCCGGCGTAGTTGAGTCGGATGAAACGTCCAGTGGGTTCGGCGGGGAACCATTCGTCGCCGGGACCGATGATGACACCGGCGGTTTCGCAGTCGCGGACGACGCGGGTCAGGTCGACCGTTGCGGGGAGCCGGGCCCAGAGGTTGAGCCCGCCCTGGGGCACGGATTCCACGTGTACCGCGGGTGCGTGGTCGCGGAGTCCGGTGAGCAGCAGGTCCCGGCGGGTTTTGAGCTGGTGCCGGACCCGGCGCAGGTGGGTGCGCCACGCGGGCTGGGTCACGACGTCGAGCGCGACGGTCTGCAGCACTGTGCTGACGTACATCGACTCCGCCAGCGTATCGACGAGAATCCGGTCGCGCGCCGGGCCGCGGGCGATCAGGGCGGCGACTCGGATCGCGGGGGAGACGCTCTTGGTGAGCGAGCGGAGGTAGACCACGTGGCCGTCGTCGTCGCGTCCGGCGAGCAGTTGTGGTTCCGCGGTGATGCCGAAATCGTGCGCGGAATCGTCCTCGATCAGGAACGCTCCGTGCTGCCGAACAGTGTCGAGGACGCGGCCGGCCAAATCAGGAGACCACAGCGCGCCGGTCGGGCTGGCGAAACTGGGTTGCGCGTAGAAGGCCCGCGCGCCGGTTTGCTCGAACGTCCTGGCCAGTTCGTCGGGATCCGGTCCGTGAGGGCCGCTCGGCACCGGCACGACCGCGACTCCCGCTTTCTTCGCCGCGAGGATCGCTCCCCAGTACGTCGGCGATTCCAGCAGCAGCGGCTGTCCCGGCCCGACCAGCGCGCGGAACGCGGTGACCAGGCCGCTCTGGCTGCCCGGCGTGATCACGACGTCCCGAGGCGTCACCGGGGCGATCCCGGCCAGCGTCACCGCGCGGAGTTCCGCGGCGAACCAGGCCTGCAGTTCGGGAACGCCCGCCGTCGGCGGCCGTCCCACCAGCGCGGCCGTGCGGGCGGCCCGGGCGAACGCACTCCGGACGAGACGTTCCGGCAGCAGTTCGGGGTCGGGGTAGCCGGAATGAAGCGCTACTGAGTTAGTGGAGGCCGGTTGCAGTGACGCGGGTTGTTTGAGCAGACCGTGCCCCGGGCTTCCGAGCGCTGCCGTCTGCCAGCTGTAGTCGCCGGACCCGGTAGTCGGCGCGGCTCGGACGAAGGTGCCGACGCCCGGCAGACTCTCCACCAGCCCTTGGGAAGACAGGCTGCGCAGTGCTTTCTGGACAGTCACCGGACTGGCCGAATACCGCGCGACCAGCTCCCGCGACGACGGCAGCTTCGCTCCGGCCGGTGCGGTGCTGATCCACTCGCGCAGTGTCGAAGCGATCCGGGAGCTGCTATCGTCGGACATGAAACTGAAGGATAGCGCTACTCTTCCGGTGGCACCGGCGCTACCCCGGGCCGGTCTCTGGTGGGGCCTGCTCGGTGTCGTGGCCTTCTCGTTCACGATGCCGTTCACCCGGCTCGCCGTGGAAAACGGCGGACTCTCGGCGATGTTCATCGGCTCGGCCCGCGCAGTGGTCGCTGCGGTGCTCGCGACCGTCGCGCTGGCGGTCACCAAACAACGCCTCCCGCGCGGCACCCAATGGTTCCGTCTCGCCGTCGTCGCGGGCGGAGTGGTGATCGGCTTCCCGCTGCTGACCTCCTACGCCCTCACCACCGCCTCCGCCAGCCACGGCGCCGTCGTCATCGCGCTACTCCCCGCCGCGACCGCCGTAGTAGCGGTCCTCCGCACGCGCGAACGTCCGCCCGCGACTTTCTGGGCCCTGGCTGCGGTCGGTGCCGTCGCCGCGATCGGCTTCGCAGTCCTGCAAGGCGGTGGACTCAGCGGAGTGCAGTGGTCGGACGCGCTCTTCTTCGGTGCCGTACTGGCCGCCGCTGTCGGCTACGCAGAGGGCGGTTTGCTCGCGCGGGAATTGGGTGCGTGGCAAACCGTTTCGTGGGCGCTCGTGGTCGCGTCGCCGTTGATGGTTGGGCTGACCGTCGTGTCGATGGCGAGCCACCCTCCACATGCGACAGTGGGCGAGTGGGCCGCCTTCGCGTATTTGGCGGTGGTGAGCATGTATCTGGGCTTCTTCGCGTGGTACCGGGGCCTGGGGCTGGGGCCGATGACTCAGGTCAGCCAGGTGCAGTTGGTACAGCCGGTGCTGAATCTGTTGTGGGCAGCGGTATTCCTGGGCGAAGAGCTGACCTGGCAGACCATCCTGGGCGGGATGGCGGTGGTGGCGTGCGCGGGAAGCGCGGTGCGGGTCCGGACTGCTCGGCCTCCGGTGCAGACGGCGGTCGAGGGTGTGAAGTGATCTCGACTGCCGCGCAAACCCAGGACCGTTCAGTTCCAGTAATCGCGGTCGGGCAACCGGATCCAGGCGTCCGGCGGTCCGATGACCGAGCGGTTGTCGACGGGCCGCAGCCCCGCGTAGGCGAAGCAGTAGGCGAGTGCTTCGTCCTCGTACAGGCAGGCCAGCAGATCGTCGTCCGGCTCGCCGCCGCCGGGATGCAAGTCCGAGCCGATGATCTCGCCGTCGCGGACGATGCTGCCCTGGTTGCCGCTCTTGGGATTGGCGTACATGCCGTAGCAGGTCGTGCCCGCCGACAGGGCCTTGGTGACGCCAGGCATTTCCGGCCCGTATCCCCACGGCTGCGCGAGGACGCATCCGCCCGGCACGTCGGTGGCCCACATGGTCAGGATGGTGTTGCCGTCATTGAAGGGGTCTTCTTCCCACGCGGCCTGCAAGTCCTCCCGGGCGTGGAGGACTTCGGCGGAGAGCCTGCGCACCGCTTCGGCGACGTCGATGCCCGCGACGCAGGCGATGCCCAACCCCTCGAGGTACGGCTTGCCGAGCGCGGCGATCAGCCGGTGGCTTTCCCCATCGCTGCTCATGCCGGACAGAATGCCGGATCAGGCGTGCGCCCGATACTCCCGGCCGAGACGATCCTGAAGCCGCGCATGGCGAAACTGATACACCGCCCCAGCCTGCCGCAACACCCCGCGCCGGTACGCGTCGTCGAGAAACTCCGACACCGCCCACGGCAGCCGACCGGTCAGCGGCAGCCAGATCCGCGCCAGCAGCACCCACTGTCCCCAAGCCGTGAACGCCAGCACATAAGAAAGCCCGCCACCCAGACCGCCTACAGCTCCGATCAGCAGGCCCGCCGACAGCGGCCAGCGAAGCGGCCCCAGCGGGCCTTGGAGAAGTTCAACCAGCAGCCACCCTCCGAAAGCGATCGCTAGGGCGACTGTCGGCACCAGAATCAGCAACTGCCGCACCGCAGTCGTGCGGTTTGTGGCCAGCAGGCCGAGCGGAGTGGCGGCCGAGCCGACGTCCAGCGGGATTTCCAGCGCGGCCATGAGGCCGAACACGAGACCGGCCGCGAGCCCGAAGATGAGTCCGTAGACGAGCGTGGGGACCAGCATTTTCTCGACCAGGGACTTGCCGTCCGGCGGGAAACCGAAGAGCAGGCCGTGCAAAGCGGTGTTGACCGGGCCGTATCCGAGTCCGATCACGAAGCCGCCCAGCAGGGCGGTGCCGAGCCGGGCGGCGTAGGTGCGGAGGAACTGCCGTCCGGTTCGATGTCGTCCCCGCAACCGGATCTGGACGCGCGACGGCTCGATCGTTTTCCCGCCGCACACGATCATCAGGCCGTAGACCAGTCCGAAGGCCAGTCCGACCATCGGCCCGATCAGGAGTCCGTCCATCAGGCCCGCGCGGAAGGTGAACGCGCTGCCGCGGCCGATCAGGTCGAGCGGGACGAAGACCAGCCAGTTCAGCACGGCGATCGCCAGCGTCGAAGCCGCGACGACGGCGAGGATCCGCGACGACCGGCGCAGCGAAGTGCTCAGCCGCCACCAGGCGAGATCGTGGTCGTCGAGTTGGCCCACGTGCTGGGCGAGATAGCCCAGCCACCGCTGGGCGCGTCCGGGGTCCCAGCTCCGGAGCGGGCGCGCCAGATGCGGGGGTCGGTGCCGGTACACGGTGGGCACGAAGCTGGCTAGCAGGTGGTCTTCGACGGCGTCTGAGGTCGGAAACCGGGTGGTGTCCAGCAAAACCGCCGGGTCGCGGCCGGGGACGTCGCTGTAGACGGTCCGCGCGAGACCCACCATCAGCGGCGTTCGCAGGGCCGTCGCCAGGTGCCCGTCGGGACGGCCGCGCATCTCGGCGAGCACTGGGCCCCACCGGTTTCCGTCGCGGGAGGTGGTGCGGGGCAGGTAATTCGCGACGTCGGCCGGGGTCAGGTCGAGCAGTTCCACGCCCGCGGCCGAAGTCGGCACGTCGGTCGCGGCGACCGCCGTCGCGTATTCGCCGGGGCGCGTGGTCAGAAGGAACGGCAGCGAGGTGGCGCTGAGCGCGGCCAGCGCGGCGGCGTGCAGTCCGCCGGAGATCTCGTCGAACCCGTCCAGAACCGGGAGGATGCACCCGGTTTCGACCAGTTCGGCGGCCAGCGAAGCGGTGAGGCCGGGATAGTCGGGATAGTCCTGCGGCAGCCGTTCGATCAGCCAGTCCCGCAGCGTGCTGGCCGTCGGGTCCCACGTGCTGATGGCGAAGATGGTCGGCACCGGCTCGCCGGCGGCGCGCGTCCGGAGGCAGCTCAGCACGAACCGCAGCGTCAGGATCGTCTTCCCGGAACCGGCCCGGCCCAGCACCACCAGCCGCCCGGACGGGATCCGCCGGTAGACCTCCGCGATGTCGTCCAGTTCGCCGTCCAGCTTCAGCGGTTCCGTCGCACCGCCGGGAGGGACGTTGCGGATGTTGTCCCAGCGATCGGTCAGCCGTTCGGCCGCCAGCTCCCATCGGACCGGCAGCGGAAAGGGATCGTGGACCCTGCGTTGCTCTTCTTCGCGTTGCCAGCGAGAAGCGACCACCTGCGCGAAGTGGTCCGCGGCTTCGGAAAGCGCGCCCCGGATGCGCGGCGGCTCGGCTTCCTCGGGCGCGGGGGAGACGCCGAACTCGGCCAGCAGCGCGCGCCGCTCGGCCGTCGTGCTTCCCAGCGCGTCGGCCAGCAGCTTCACGGTGCCCATCCGCGGATCGATGGGTTTGCCGTTCTCCAGCCGCCGGATAGTGCTGACGCTGACCTCGGAGCGCTCCGCCAATTGCTCTTGCGTCAACCCGGCCTGCCGCCGCATCTCCCGCAGCAGAACGCCGGCCCGGCTCGTCACCGCGGAGACCCCTCACTGTGCGCCCGCTTTCCCGGAAATGACCTTACCGCGCGGGCCGGTCATCTTTGACCGGCTTGTGCTCTGGCGCCACGACCTGCGCGAACGCGACCATGATCGGCACCGGATCCCCCAGCCCGGTCACCTCGCCGCAAGAGAGAAGGAAACCGGGTATGGCCGCCGACTACCGGTACTGGTGCGGCGAATGCGGCTATCGGACGCCTTGGCTCACGAGGGCCGACAGCGCCGAGCAGCGGACGCGGCACTACGCCGAATGCCATCCCGGCGTTCCGCCAAGGGGGCAGGCGGAGCGCCGCCGGTCGGCCAGCGGCGGGGTCGGGTGCCTGGTGCTGGTGGGCGTGCTGCTGCTGATCGTCGTGGCGGTGGCCGTCTGCCGGTACCAGTTCAGATAGCTCCGGAAACCCTTCGAGCGAAGGAGAGATTTTGTGCGCACACTGAGACGGACGGCTTCGATGCTGGCGAGCGTCGTCGTCGCCGTGGCGCTGGCCGCACCGGCGTCCGCGTCCGACGCCCACGCCGACACCCAGGCTGTCCTCAACGGCTACCAGTCCCACGCCGGACCGGGCGCGGCCGTTTATGCGGGCAACGCGTCCGGGTCGTGGCATCTGTCCGCCGGCAGCGCGACGATCACCGGACCCGCGCGCCCGCTGCGGCCGGACGAGCGCTTCCGCATCGCCAGCCAGACCAAGACCTTCACCGCGTCGGTCGTCCTGCAACTCGTCGACGAGGGCAAGGTCGCGCTCGACGCGCCGATCGAGCATTACCTGCCCGGCCTCGTCGACGGCAACGGCTACGACGGCAACCGGATCACCGTCCGCCAGCTGCTCCAGCACACCGCCGGAATCCCCGCCCCGGATGTGGTGGCCTGGGCCCAGAAAGCGGCCGGGTTCGTCAAACCGGACGGCAGCATCGGTCTTCGCGACCTCGTCCAGGTCGGGCTGCGCAACTTCCCGCCCGCGTCCGCGCCGGGCACAAGCGTGCTGTACTCCAACCTCGGCTACCTGATCAACGGCCTGCTGATCGAGCAGGTCACCGGGATGTCCGTCGGCGACGCGATCACCACCCGGATCATCGACCGGCTAGGCCTGGCGCAGACCAGTTTCCCGCACGCGGGCGACCGGTCCCTGCCCGCGCCGTACCTCGCCGGGTACCGCGGGGTCCGGGCGGGCCCGTTCTTCTTCTGGACCGAGACGACCTCGGCGCCGGTCATCTCCGAACCGTCGATCGAAAGCTCGGCCGGCGCGGTCGTCTCGACGCTGTCGGACCTGTCGGCGTTCTATCGCGCGCTGCTCGACGGCAAGGTCGTCTCCCCGGCCGCGCTGGCCGAGATGCGCCGGACGATCCAGGTTCCGGTGCACGACCCGAACTACGTCGGCCTGGGCCTCGGCCTGCAGGCGATCACGCTGTCCTGCGGCGGGGAAGCCTGGTTCCACAACGGCGTCGCGGCGTCCGGTTACACCTCGCTGACCGCGGTGACCGACGACGGCCGGTACGCCTCGATGATGACCAACGCGTGGGAGCTGACGAGCATCCGGCCCTCGCCGGTCGACGTGATCGACTCCGCTCTCTGCGGCAGCAGGCAGTGAACCCTACGAATCAAGGAGCGTGTGTGCGCACCCGAAGTTTCCTCGCCGCGATCGCGGTGGTCGTCCTGGCGGTCACCGGCGCGGCCAGCGCCTCGGCCGAGACGGTGAAACGGGTCTTCAACTCGATGCAGATCCTGTTCGACCCGAACGCGCCCGACCATTTCTGCACGATCGGAGCGGTCGGCACCGACAAGTACGACCGGAAGATCGCCGTCTCGGCGGGGCACTGCCTGCAGGATCCGCCCGGGCAGAAGTACTCCGACCGGGACATCCCGGAGAACATCCAGCCGGTCTACGACCGCGCCGACACCGGGTTCGGCCCGATCGGCTACGTGCGGTACTTCAAGAGCCGGGAAGGCTCGATGACCGGCCACCCGACCAAGGACTACCTGATCATCGAGCTGGCGCCGTCGGTGACGCTCTCCTCGCAGGGGCCGTACCTGAAGCAGACCGGCGAAATGGAAGCCCCCGACGGGCAGCCCAGCCCCAACGCGCTGAACCCGCCGCTGCCCAGCGAACGCCTCCTCGGCGCCGCGCTGAACAACAACAACGAACTCGTGGTGTCCGGTCAGCTCGGCGTCTGGTACGGCCGGATCACCAACAATGCCAACGGCGTCTACCAGTCCTGGGCCAAGCACAAGGCCGGCGACTCCGGCGGCCCGGCGATCTGGCACGTGCCCGGCACCGAATATCCCGGACAGGGCAACAACTTCCAGGCGGCCGGTCCGTGGGCGGGCATCACCAAGGCCGTCATCCTGGGCGTCCCGCAATACGCCTACACCAGCTCGGCGAACATCCTCGCCGACCTGCGCGCCCGCGACGCCGCGCACCCCGGCACCTACGGCGCCGGTTTCCACGTGACCCAGAACCCGTGACCCCCGCTACCGAGAAAGCGACCATGAGACCGTTGTTTACGCGTACGCGCGCCCTGGTGTCCGCTGTCGCGGCAGTGCTGGCCTTCAGCAGCCCCGCCCACGCCGACACCCCCGCTGTGCCCACCCTGACCGACGGCTACGGCCTCACCCAAGTCGGGACCCCGCAAGGCACCGCGACCAACTTCGTCCTCACTGTGACGACTCCGGCGGTCGCGGGAGAGCACCACATCCGCGTCATCGTCCCGAGCAGCTATTACACCGACACCGCCAAGCGCTACCCGGTGTTCTACTTCCTGCACGGCGTCGGCGACGATCCGAGCAACCCGCATCTGGCGTACCCCGCGCTGCTGGCGAGCCAGAAGATGATCACCGTGATTCCGGACGGCGGGCTCCGCGGCTGGTACACCGACTGGGTCCGCCAGGACACCGCGGCCGGGGCGCAGAACTGGGAAACCTTCCACCTCAACCAGGTGATCCCGTTCATCGACGCCAACTTCCGCACCATCGCCGCGAAGCCGGGCCGGGCGATCGGCGGATTGTCCATGGGCGGCTTCGGCGCGCTGCACTACGCCGAGGACCGGCCTGAGTTGTTCAGCCAGGCCGTTTCGCTGTCCGGCGCGATCGACTTCAACCTCTACTGGGTCCGGACGGCGATCCGCGGCACGCTGTCCAACGTCGGTTTCGCCATGTCGGGCACGTCCGGCTCCGGCGAGACCGCCGGCGGCAGCGGGTTCGGCCCGGCGGTGCCGACCGACTCGGCTTTCGGACCGCTCAACGAGGCGGGCGACATGTCCGCGGCGCTGGCCCACGGCCCGCTCGTCAATGCCGGGAAACTGGCCACAGTCGGCGTTTCGCTCTACACCGGCTCCGGCAACGGGAACCCGATCAACGTCCTCCTCGACGAACCGGCGTTCGCCGAATCGGTCACCGAGGCCGCTCAGCAGAACCTGAAGGCGGCGCTCGACAAGGCCGGACATCCTTACTACGCCGTGGATTACGGCAACGGCAAGACCTGGGGACCGAACTGCCAGGGCAAGCACACGGCCGGGTGCTGGGGCCAGGACCTCGTCGACTACCTGCCGCGGCTGGAGCAGGCTTTCGCTGCTGCGTAAGGCTTGGCGTCCCGGACGGAACCGATCCGTCCGGGACGCTCACCTGAACTAGAGGCTCAACCGGGCGGCGTCGTCCGGACTGACTGAGATCGCCAGCTCCGCCGGTCGCAGTTCGACTGTTTCCGGTGCGCCGTCGAGGAGTTCGAGCAGCCGGGGCAGGTACTTGGTCAGTACTCCGGTGTTGTGCGCTTCGAGAGCGGCGCGCGAGGGGTACTTCTCGATCACCGTCACCCGCAACGGGTCCTGTTCAACATAGAAGGCATACCGCAGCGTCTCAGGCTCATCGCGCAGCACTTCGGGAACCAGTTCGGAAAACAGGGCGAGCATTTCGCCACTGCGGCCCGGCTTCGCCTTGAGTCGGGCGATAACAACGATTTCAGACAACGGAAGCTCCTGGTTTCTTACGCGCCGAGCACTGGAAGACGCAGTGCGGATGGATAATTTTCGTTGTGGTGCAAGGTGTGCTGCGCGACGACCGCCTCGTCGAGAGTGCCGAACTCCGGCACCGTGCGAGTGTGCAGATTGCGGCTGAAGCGCGGAAAGCTGAACCCGGCGATCTGCACCCGGATACGATGCCCGCGGGCGAATCGATGCGCGACGTCGTGCAAAGTAACTGGCACGCGGCTGGGTTCTTCCGCGGCAAGCCAATCGGTGTCGCCGCCGTTGCGATATCGGGCCCGCTGCGCACCCTCGGCGACATTGAGCGCGAAACCATCAGGCTCGACGTCCACCAAAGTGACGCAGATGTCGGCGTCCGGCGCGGTGCTGGTGACGTACGCGATCAGCTCGGCTTGCCCGGCGATCGTCACGTCCTCGGCCAGCGGGGCGCTCGTGTAGCGGAGCACGTCCTCGCGCCCGTCGACCGCGCGCTGATCCTGGATGCCGCCCGGAGCCGCGGCGGGGTCGCCCTCGAACGCGATTACCCCGCCGTGCGTGGGAAACGGGTCTCGCGGATCGGCCGTGAAGGTGTCTGAGCCGTGGCCCCCTTCGGTCGTCAGCAGGCCGTCTGAGGAAAGCGCCCATTCTTCGACCGTCGACGCGGGCGGCCACGCGGGTGCTTGTGCCCACGTATTCGATCCGCCGACGAAATAGCTGACCCTCCCGGACAGATATGGCTCAGCCGCGGGGAAATCCGAACCGTCGCCGCCGCGCAGATGCCGGTCGAAGAACGAGGCGAGCACCGGACTCCACGTCGGCACCCCGGCCGCCGCGTTCGGCAACACCCGCGCGCCGACGTCGCCGAACGCGCTGTAGGTGCCCGCGTGAGTCCACGGACCGGCGATCAGGCTGGCTTTTTCGTTGCCCGCCAACCGGGTCGCGAGCCGGAACTGCGTGGGGCTCGTGAAGTCCCGGTATCCGCTGATCTGCAGAAACGGAATGTCCACCCGCTCGGGCTCGGTGAGCAGCGTGGGCCGGTCCCAGAACGGATCGTGCGGCGACCGCAGCCAGTCCGCCCACGACGGCGCGACCCGGCTGTCGTCCAGCGGAGCGAGGCTGGTCAACGGCAACTGGCTCACCGCCGCCCGACGGTCAGCGAAAGCCTTCTCCAGTTGTTTGCGCACCTGGTCCCGCTCGGCCGGGCTCAGCGAGGTGTGGTCCAGACCTTCCGCGGCCATCCCCAGGGCGTACAAGGTCAGAAACCCCAGCTCGAACAGTCCGCCCGGGCGCGCGGTGTGCCGCATGTCGGCGGTCCCGATCATCCCGACCGCCGCCTTGAGCCGCGGATTCCGGGCGGCGACGGCTTGCAGCACGGTCATGCCCAGATAGGACGAGCCGTAAATCCCGACGTTGCCGTCGCTCCAGGGCTGCTCGGCGGCCCAGTCGATCGTGTCGGAGGAGTCGTCGCGCTCCTGCGTGACGAAGTCGAACTCGCCGCCGGACCCGAATCGCCCGCGGCTGTCCTGCACCAGCACCGCGAAGCCCTGCCGGGCCAGCCACACCGGATCGGCGACGAGCCCCGACACGCGGAAAACGCCCGTGCGGTCGTAAGGCGTCCGGTGCAGCAGCACGGGCCAGCGACCGTCCGCGGCCGGGCGGTACAGGTCGCCGACCAGGGTGACGCCGTCCCGGGTCTTCATCTGGACGCCAGCGTCGATGCGCGGTGGATACACGGTTACTCCCGTCAGGAGAGGAGCTGGCTCGGTGCGGCCGACCGTAACACTAACCGTTGCAAAACACTAACCGTTGTTGTTAAGTTGGCGGCATGAAAGCAGTGCGCTTCGCCGAATACGGCGGCCCCGACGTCCTTGACCTGGCAGAAGTGCCCGAACCCCACGCCGGCCCCGGCCAGATCCGTGTCGCCGTGCGAGCGGCAGGCGTGAACCCGCACGATTGGCGCACGCGAGAAGGCCAGTTCCAGCGGATCCGCCCGATCGACCTGCCCTCCGGCGTCGGCCAAGACGCCTCCGGCGTCGTCGACGAGATCGGCGAGGGCGTCACCGGCATCGCGGTCGGGGACCTGGTGCTGGGCCGAGGCTCGAACACCTACGCCGAGTTCGCCGTCCTGTCGTCCTGGGCGCGCCTGCCCTCGGGCCTGACCTTCGCCGAAGCCGCCGGGTACCCCTCGGTGGTCGAAACCGCGCTCCGCGTCCTCCGCCTGGTCGATGTCCAAACTGGACAGACGCTGCTGGTGAGCGGCGCCGCGGGCGGAGTCGGCTCAGCGGTGCTGCAGATCGCCCGCGAGCGCGGAATCAAGGTGATCGGCACGGCCAGTCCCGCGAACCAGGACTACGTACGGAGCCTGGGCGCCATCGCGACCACCTACGGCGAGGGCTGGGTCGACCGGGTCCGTCAGCTCGGCCAGATCGACGCCGCTCTGGATCTCAACGGCGCCGGGGTGATCCGCGGTCTCTTGGACCTGACCGGGGATCCTTCGCGAGTGATCACCATCGCCGACCTGGAGGCCCCGATGCTGGGGATCCGATTCGCGGGCGTCGGCGGGAACATGATGGACGCGCTGGCTGAGACGGTAAGCCTTATCTCGCAAGGAAAACTCCACATCCCGGTGGAGAAGTCCTATCCGCTGGCTGAGGCTTCGGCAGCGCACGCGGACAGCCAGGCGGGGCATACTCGCGGACGCCGGGTATTGCTGGTCTGACGGATCATTCCCCGGCGGCGGGCCGTTATTCGTGGACCCACACGGTGCTGAACGACGCACCTCGCGGACCGAGAGCCAAGGCGTTCTGCTTGGTGACGCCGCTCGTCGGGCTGACCTGGTTGACGTGCCCGAGGTCCCAATGAGGGTTGGCCAGGGAGCCGACGTGCCCGCCGGTGTCGGTCACGGACACCTGGTCGTATCTCACGGCCCCGTAGTTCGGCAGGAAGAACACGCCGTCGCCGGCGTTTCCGCCGAGCGGCGTCTCGGTGATCACCTCGGCGTTGACTCGCGGGCAGCCGCCCATGTCCGGATAACAGGGCTGGACCTGAATCAGCGTCTGGCCGGTCGTCTGGTCCTTGACGACGATGCGGAACTTCTTGGCCGCGGCTTCGTAGGTGACGCTGGCGTCGATCAGGTCTCCCGGCTTGACCGGGTTCGCGAGCTGGATGTTGTTGTGCGGGAACATCTCCCACCAGAGCGCGTACTGCGGGACGCCGTTGACGCAGCGGGCCGAAGAGCCGCCTTGCTCGACGACGTCGTTCCACCAGCCGTCCATGCCCACCCAGGAGACGACCCAGGCGTCCTTGTTCGCCGGACAGGTGACCTTGGGCTGGATCCACCGCGCGTGCACGGAGCGGAAATCGGTGGTGTGGGCCGCGTTGGTGGTGAAGTAGCCCGACCAGTTCCGCGAGGTGAAGTTGGTTGTTCCATGCGGCCCGGCTTGTCTCTGGTCTTGGGCCGCGGCTGCGTTGGCGGACAACGGTTCCGCGGGCAGCTGCGGGGCAGGCAGCGGAAGCAGTGCTCCGGCGGCGAGCAGCGCGATCGTTCTCGCGAGGTTTCTCAGCGGTCGTTTTGTCGGCACGGGGTTTCCTCCTAGTCGGCGGATTTGGGTGGCGCGCCGGGGGATGTGCCGCGGACTGCGGGGAAATCCGGGCCGAGGGCCATGAATCCCGCCTCGACGGCCAGGCCCATTCCGGGGTGCGCTGGCGGTTCAACCGCGGAACGGCACCGGTTTCGCGGACTTGTCATTGATCCGTACCTTTTCGAGAGCCTTGATCGCCATTTCGAAAACGATCTCGGCTCGGCGGGAATGCGCGGTTCGCTGTCAGGGCCGCCCAGTGTGGCACGCCCGCAGCGGCCGGACCAGCGGCCGAAAGTCCCTGAACGGTCTGCGTCCGGCTGGTGTGGCGCGGCGGGATTTCGTTGTGCGGCACAATGCAAAGGAGTTTTCCGTCGTGGCCGAGGCGGCAGGTGAAACGACGTTTCGGAGGCGAACGGCCTTGCCGGTTAGCCTGGACGGCCCGCGTCGCTCGACGCTGTCGCGCGGGAGTTCGGCGCGGGATACTGCGATTCCAGCGAAGTCATCGGCCCCCTCTTCGGAAACGGTGCGTGATGAACGAATCTGGCTTTCGCGCGGCGATCGCGAGCACAGCCGCCGTGCTGATCATCGGCTCTCCGGTACCGGCGCAGGCCGCTCCGGAGGCCGCCGGTCATCTCCGGCAGGCCGCCGCGAGCGACTGGCCGACCTATCACCGCGACAACGCGCGTACCGGCGACGCCGCCGATCTCGCGCCGCTGGGCACGCTCGGAACGGCCTGGCAGTCCACTTTGGACGGCGCGGTGTACGGGCAGCCGCTGGTGGTCGGCGGGCAAATCCTGGCCGCCACGGAAAACAACACCGTGTACGCGCTCGACCCGGCCACGGGCGCGACGCGCTGGTCGGCCCACATCGGCGAACCGGCGCGCCGGTCGGAACTGCCGTGCGGGAACATCGACCCGCTCGGCATCACCAGCACCATGGTGTACGACCAGGCGACGTCGCGGGTCTACGCGCTGGCCGAACTCACCGGCGGGCAGCACGTGCTGGTCGGGGTGAACACGGGAACCGGTGCGGTGGAGGTGCGCACGCCACTGGAGCCGCCGAAAGGCGACGCGGTGGCCCACCAGCAGCGAGCGGCGCTGACCCTGTTCGACGGCCGGGTCTATGTGCCTTACGGCGGACTGGCCGGCGACTGCGCCAACTACATCGGCTCAGTGGCATCGGTGACCACCGCCGGTACCGACCCGATCAGCTACGCCGTGCCGACCACCAGGGAAGCCGGGATCTGGGCCCCGGGCGGCGGCGTCGTCGACGGGCAGCGGCTCCTTTATTCGGTGGGCAACGGCGAATCCACCATGGCCTACGACGACAGCGATTCCGTGCTGGCCCTGTCGCCCGCCTTGCAGCGGGTGGACCTGTTCGCCCCGGACACCTGGGCCGACGACAACGCACAGGACCTGGATCTCGGTTCGTCCAGCCCGACCCTGCTCGGCGACCACGTGATCGCGGTCGGCAAACGGGGCACCGGGTACGTGCTGAACCACGACAAGCTCGGCGGCATCGGCGGGCAACTGGCCCAGGCCGACATCTGCCAGTCTTTCGGCGGCAGCGCGACCAGCGGAGACACCGCCTACCTGCCTTGCACCGACGGTCCGGCAGCAGTGCGCGTCGACGCGGCCGGCACTCCCACCGTGGTCTGGCGCGCCGCAGTCTCCGCGAACGGCTCCCCGACGGTAGGCGGCGGCGCGGTGTGGGTGGTGGACTGGAACACCGGCGACCTGTACGCACTGTCCCCGGCCGACGGCACGGTGCGGAGTCAGATCAACCTGGGCACCGTCCCGCACTTCGCCTCTCCCACCCTGTCCGGTGACCACGCGTACGTGGGCACCATGACCGGCGTGGTGGCTGTCTCCGGAGCCTGACCCCGTGGGATCGGGGAGGCGGCGGTAATTTCGCCAAGTTGCGGTGCATGGATAAACCGCGACAGCTCGGCGAAACCGTCTCCCCGAAACCTCGCGTGCTTCTCGGGATTCCTCGCCGCTTCAGGCGAATTCCCGCGTCAACGCGTCCGCGGTCTCGGCCGGTGTCGGCAGCGCGAGCATTTCCTCCCGCAGCTCGGCGGCTCGCCCGGCCTCGCTGCCGGAGGCCAGGACCTCGTCGATCACCTCCGCCGGTTCGGCGCCGGCCTCCCGTGCGACGCCGGTCTTGACCAGGCGTTCCGCGCAGCTCGCCAGTGCGGGGTGGGCCTGGGGCATCACTAGTTGCGGCAGACCGAACGTCGCGGCGGTCAGCGCGGTGCCGGAGCCGCCGTGATGCAGCACCAGCGCGCAGTCGCCGAGGACGGTGTTGAGCGGGACTTGTGGTACGACGCGTACGGGAGCGGGCAGCTCGCGCACCTGCTCCAGGTATTCGGCGGGTACGGGCAGCACCACGTCCAGATCGGTGCGTCCCGCGAGCTTGCCGGCCAGTACTTCCAGCACGGTGGCCGAACCGTCGCCGGCGAGCACGCTGAAGCCGAACATGCCGAGCGATACGCAGAGCCGCGTCCGGCCGTCGGACGGCCACCTCGGCACCGTGCCGGAGCCGTTGAAGGGGACGAAGCGCAGGGGATGGCTCGCCGGGGTCGCTTCGGGGGCTTGCAGGCTGGGCGGGCACGGGTCGACGATGGCCGAGGGGGCGTTGAACGGCCCCAGATCAGCGAGTGCCGTTCGCGCGTGGGGAAGGGCGTCGCTGGACAACGACTCCGGGCCCCACCGGTGGACGGCGTAGGGGATGCCGAGCAGACCGGCGAGCACCGGGCCGCTGTATTCGATGGGGTCGGTGACCACTAGGTCCGGGCGGAACTGCCGCGCCGTTTCCAGATAGCTGTCGAGCACATTGCCGACTCGCGCGCGCCAGTTGTCCGCCATCCGCGCCCAGTCGGGCGGGCCGTCCGGGGACACGGGCTTCGCGGCGGCCTTGCGACGGGCGTCGAGTCCGCTGTCGGCTTCGCGGACGTCGGCGGTGCACAGGCCGGCACTGCGCGCGGTGGCGGTTACGTCGGCTTTGCCCGCGACCAGTACTTCGTGGCCCATCGACCGCAATGCCCAGGCAAGCGGGATGATCGACATGAGGTGGCTGGGCACCGCCGCGGTGACCAGTACGCGCATCGAACCCATTAGAGCATCACCGGTCCCGCGACCTGTTGCGCGCAGGCGACAGTCAGGACATAGCGACCGTAGTCCGAGTGCGCCATGTCCTCGCCCAGCCGGTGGCATTCGGCCGCATCGATGTAACCCATGCGCAGTGCCACTTCCTCGAGACAGGCGATCCGCACGCCCTGGCGGTGTTCCAGCAGCTGGATGTACTGCCCGGCGTCCATGAGCGAGCCGTAGGTGCCGGTGTCGAGCCAGGCGAACCCGCGTCCGAGTGGGACGAGCCGGGCGGCTCCGGCGTCCAGGTAGTGCCGGTTCACGTCGGTGATTTCCAGCTCGCCGCGCGGAGACGGCTTCAGGCCGCGGGCGATGTCCACCACGTGCCGGTCGTAGAAGTACAAGCCGGTCACCGCGAGGTTCGACTTGGGGTGCCGGGGTTTCTCTTCCAGCGACAGCAGGCGGCCGGTGTCGTCGATCTCGGCCACGCCGTAGCGCTCCGGGTCGGTCACGGGGTAGCCGAACAGCACGCAGCCTTCGACCGGGGAGCGGTGGCGGACAAGGAGTTCGGAGAAGCGGTGGCCGTGGAAGATGTTGTCGCCCAGGATCAGCGCGCAGTCCTCGTCGCCGATGTGGTCGGCGCCGATCAGGAACGCGTCGGCGAGGCCTCGCGGTTCGTATTGCACGGCGTAAGTGATTTCGATGCCCAGCCAGCTGCCGTCGCCCAGCAGGTTCTCGAACAGCGTGAGGTCGCGCGGGGTGCAGATCACGAGGATTTCCCGGATGCCCGCGAGCATCAGCGTCGAGAGCGGGTAGTAGATCATGGGTTTGTCGTAGACCGGCAGGAGCTGCTTCGACACGCTCCGCGTGATGGGGTGCAACCGCGTCCCGTGTCCGCCGGCGAGGATGATTCCGCGCATATCCGCCCGTTTCCGTTGGTGCCGAATGGATCTTTCGGTTCAGCTGCGACCGCCGGAGACTTCGAGGACCTGGCCGCTGATGTTGCGGTTGGCGGCCGATCCGGCGAAGACCACCGCGGAGGCGACGTCTTCGGGTTCCGACAGTCTCCCGGTCGCGGTGCGCGAACGTTCCTGTTCCCGCAGCGCTTCCGGCAGTTTCGCGAGCACCGCCTCGGTACGGGTGAGGCCCGGCGCGACCACGTTCACGAGCACGCCCTCCTCGCCCGCCTCCCACGCGAGGCTGCGGGCGAAGCCGTGCAGCCCGCCTTTCGCCGCCGCATAGGTTTCCTGTCCGCGCCGGCCGTGCGAGACGACGTGGGAAGACAGCAGCACGATCCGGCCCCAGCCCGCCTCGCGCATCCCGGGCAGCACGAGCTGGCACAGCCGGATCGTGGCAGCGAGGTTGTCGGTGAGCGTCGCTTGCCATTCGCTCGCGGCGACGTCTTCGAAGCGGTGCCCCGGCGCCCGCCGTCCGGTGCGGTGGTAAGCGTTGGCGACGAGCACGTCGACCCGGCCCCACCGTTCGGTGATCTCGGCGAAGGCGGCTTCGGCGGACTCCGGTTCGGCGAGGGAGTAGCGGACGGCCATCGCCCGCTCCGGCCCGAACTCCTTGACGAGCACGGCCGCGGCCGCCGCGCTGTCGCGGTGGGTCAGCGCGACCTTGGCGCCCTCCGCGGCGAACGCCCGTGCCGTGGCGAGCCCGATGCCTCCGGTCGCGCCCGTGACGAGCACGACGCGGCCGGTCAGTCCGGTGTCCATCCTTGCCTCCCTGAGGTTTCGTCCGCGGCGATCCTCCGGCGTCGCGCTTGAGCGCGGCTGGTGCCGGGGTGGGTCAGATCGCGTGCAGCAGCGCGACGAGCGTGCGCGCCTGCATGTTCAGGTAGTAGCTGTGTTCCAGCAGCCGCCGGATCTGGGCGACGCTCACCCAGGTGAACTCCGGCGGCACGTCGAGCGGGAAGTCTTCGCCGCCGTCGACGATCAAGTAGCGGTTTTCGGCGTGGTGGAACCGCGCGCCTTCCTCGGAAATCACGCCGTCGTAGCGAATCCGCTCCGGCGCGGCGCCGAGCACGGTGTCGAGGAACGGCGGGCGGGGCCGGCCGGCGTAGTTGGCCGGGGTGCACTGCACGGTGGGCCGGAACTCCGCGACGTCGAGGGAGCCCGCTTCGATGTGGGCGTCGAGCAGTACGTGCAGGACGCCGTCGACGGTGCGGGTCACCAGCGCCGAGATTCCGCCCGGGACCGGGGCCAGCAACGGTTGAGTCCACTGTGGAACTTCGCGGTTCGCTTCGACGCGGGCGGCGACCACGGAGAAGAAGCGGCCGTCCGGGCGGAAGAGGCGATGGTCGTCGCGTTGCCAGCCTTCGGCGGTGTGCAGCGGGATCGGGCGCTGACCGATTTCGTGCCGGGCCTTGATCTCGCACAAGCGGCTGCCGACTTCGCGCATTCCGTGTTTCGCCTGCCATTTGCCCGAAATCGAGCGGGCCAGCGCCGTGTGGAAGTCGGACGCGCCGTCGGACGAGGGCGCGGGCAGGCAGGCCAGCACGGAGCAGATCTCCATGCTCACCGCGTTGTCCTCCTTCATCAGCCGGCGCAGCTGCCCGAGGGTGAGCCAGCGGAAGCCGTCGTGCTCGGGCACGTCGTGGTCGACGCGCACCACGAGGTGCCGGTTGCGTTTGCGCAGGAACCACGCCGCGCGTTCGCCTTGGAGACTGTCCACGAGCACGCGTTCCGGCGGCGCGTCGAGGAAGTGCTCGAGGTACGGGATCGAGCGGCCGCGGTGCACGCCGCTGAAATTGCTGCGGGTGGCTTGCACTGTCGGGGAGATCCGCACGCCGCCGGTGTAGCCGGGTTCGGCCTTGGCCTGCACGAGGAAGTGGGCCACGCCGTCGATGTCGCGCACGAGCAGGCCGAGGATGCCGATCTCGCGCTGCACGAGGATCGGCTGGTCCCACGCCGGTCCGGAGTCGGGTTCGAGCCGCAGTCCGGCGACGGAGAAGAACCGTCCGCTGTCGTGCGCCAGCGCGCCGGCGTCGCCGGCGAAACCCCAGTGGTCCATCTCGGCGAACGGGATGCGGGTGACCGAGAAGTCCGAGCGCGCGCGATGCGCGGCGAACCACTGGTCGACGTCCTTGTTCGGCGTGACGGCGCTGTCGGTGACCGCCGCTGAGACGGCGATGCCTTCGTCTTCGTCCACAACAACCCCGGATCTCGTCAACCGACCGGGCAACGGGCCTGGCCGCCGTTCGGCTTTCAGCGTCGGGCGTGCTCTTCGCGGACTGGTCGAGTCCTGGCCGAGCGGGCTGGATCCGTGGTCGAGGGCGGGCTGGCACGCTGTGGCGGTGAACGATCGCGCGGTGGTTCTCGGCGGCACGGGTTTTCTCGGCAGGCAGGTCTGTGCGGGGCTGGCCGCACGCGGCTGCGACGTCGTCGCGATCGCCCGGCGGCGCGCCGACGTTCCCGGCGCCCGGATCGTCACGGCCGACCTCGCGACGGCACCGGCCCGCGAGCTGTTCGGGGACCTGCGGGCGAGCCTTGTCGTGAACGCGGCGGGCGCGCTGTGGGGCGCGGTGACCGAGGAACAGATGGAGTATTCGAACACTCGCCTGGTGGAGAATGTGCTCGCCGGGCTTTCGCCGCGGACGCGCTTCGTGCAGTTCGGCACTGTCCACGAACACGGTTCGGTGCCTGGCGGCGTCCGGCTCGACGCATCCGTGCCGTGTGCGCCGCGGACTCCCTACGGGCGCACCAAGAATCTCGCCACTCGTGCGGTGCTGGCGGCCACCGCCCGCGGCGCTGTCGACGGCGTGGTTCTTCGACTGTCCAATGTGCTCGGTCCAGGCATTCCGGAGGCCAGTCTCCCCGGAAAGGTCGCCGCGGTTCTCGCAGCGGCTGCCCGCGAAGGTTCGTCCGCCACGCTCGATCTCTTCGCCCTCCGGGCTTCCCGTGACTTTTTCGATGTCCGCGATCTGGTGTCCGCCGTCGCTCTCGCCGCGCATACGCCGGTTCCCGGCGGGGTTGTCCTCCTGGGCAGCGGCAGGTCGATTCCGGTGCGCTCGCTGGTCACGGACCTCGTCGAGATCAGCGGGGTGCCCGCGCGGTTGTCCGAGCGGGCTCCGCAGCAGACTGCGTCCCATCGCTCCGCGGAGGGCGCACAGGAAGTGGATCCGGGTCCCGCCTCGGCGGTGCTGAACTGGCAGGCACGGCACACGCTCGACGATTCGCTGCGGGCGTTGTGGGAGTCGGTGCGGCCGTGATCCTCGTTGCGGGGCACCGGATCCGGTGCCCCGCAACCGTTCATTGCGCCAGCACAGCGGTCAA
>NZ_JBSFNS010000054.1:0-52201 GCF_053587275.1 Amycolatopsis sp. NPDC003676 | reverse complement strand
CAGCGGCCTTGCCCCCAAGCCCGCTCTCTTGGTCGACGTCGCCGCCGGGACCGGCGCGGCCGCCTTCTCGGCGCTGCGGCTGGAACCGGCCGCCGTGTTCGCCATCGACCTCTCCCCCGCGATGATCGAGATCGCCAGGGCCAAAGCCGCCGACCGCGACCCGGACGGCCGCATCTCCTGGCACGTCGGCTCCGCGGTCCCGCTGCCGATCGGCGACGGCGAGGCCGACGCGGTCGTCTGCGCGTCCGCACTGCACTTCCTCGGCCCGAGCGCGCTGGCCGACTGGCGGCGCGTGCTGCGTCCCGGCGGCAAGCTGGCGTTCAGCATGGTGTCGTCGGAACGCTTCAGGCCGACCGGCAAGTTCGCCGACGTGGTCCCGCGAGACCTGCGCGTCCCGGGCACCCTCGACGAAGCCGCCGCGCTGGCCACCGAAGCCGGGTTCAGCTCGGCAACCGCACAGCACGTGACGCTCGATCAGGGCGACCGGGTACGGCAGGTTTTCGCGGTGTTCGCGGAGGCCTAACGGTGGAAGTGCGCTTCGCCGCGAGTAGCAGCAGCGGCGGAGCAGTGCAGGACGAAGGTGACGTCGAGGTCGGTCACCGTTCCGTCGGACGCACGGGTCAGGCGAGCGACGGTGAAGTCGGCGGTCGCACCCGGGGCCGCGCAGGCGCCTCCGGGGTCTGCGCGGGTCCCGCGAAACGCGATGAAGCTAGGTGTCGCGGCCTGCGGCGAATTCGGCACTCGGACGCTGGCGCCCGAGTAGGCGCCCACGTGCAACTGCTGTCCGGCAGGCGCGCTGAGTTCGAGGCGCGCCCAGTCCCAGCCGTCCGGCGTCTCGGCGTTCACCTTCACCGCGTCGCCGTACTCCCAGGCCGTGACCTCGTCGGCAGTCCACGAAGCACTGCCCTCGAACGGGCGCGCACCTTCGTCCGAGGTGTAGCTGAAGCCGACCGGGTCCGCGTGCGCAGCCGATGCGGTCCCGCACGCGATGCCCGCCGCGGCGACGACCGCCAAGATTCTTCGCATGATTTCCCTCCCCTAGGGTCGCTTGCGATCTTGGCAGGAATCCCTTCGCTGCGGCGGAAAATACTCCGTTCAGCCGTGCAGCTGCGCTCCCTTGAGGATCTTGTCCACCGCGTTCTTCGGCCCGTGCAGGGCCATCCCGGCCAACGCCAGCTTCTCCGTCGGCACCGCCCGGACCGCGGCGCGATTGTCGACGTCATTGCCGGTCTGGAACAGCTCGTCGGTGAAAATCGAGAACCGCAACCCCCGAGTAAGCGCCCGGCTGTGCGCCAGCGCGAGCGTCTCGGCAGTGCCCGCGAACACGAGTACCGGCTGGCGGAACATCGGCAGGTACTCGGTGTCGTCGGCGTCGAGGTAGGGCTCGCCGATCAGTTCGGGCGTCGTGTGGGCCACGCCGCTCACCAGGAACGCCGTGACGTTCAGCCGTTGCCACGAGGCCAGGTCGTCCCGCAGCAGCACGGCGATCTTCGTGTCGAATCGGTTCATGCGGGACAGCATCGGCTGGGTGCCGCGCGCGGGTCTTGTACGTTTTGAACATGACGGTGTCGGCCTGGCGTCCTTCGGTGCCCGGAATCGCCGAGGCGTTCCACGCCCGGTTCACCGACCACGCCTACCCCGCGCACACGCATGACACCTGGACGCTGCTGATCGTCGACGACGGCGCGATCAGCTACGACCTCGACCGCCACCACCACGGCGCACTCGGCACGGCCGTCACGCTGCTGCCGCCGAACGTCGCGCACGACGGCCGCGCCGCCACGAGCCAAGGCTTCCGTAAACGCGTGCTCTACCTCGACGCCGACGTGCTCGGCGACGACCTGATCGGAGCCGCCGTCGATCAGCCGAGCCTGCCGGATCCGTTGCTGCGCACGAGAATCCATCAGCTGCACCAGTCGCTCGCCGAACCGTTGGAAGCCGAAAGCCGCCTCGCCCTCGTCGCCCAACGCCTGCGCCTCCATCTCGGCCGCCCGACCGTCACCCCACCCGACCGCAGCCTGGCCGACGACCTGCGCGACCTCCTGGACGAACGCCTGCCCGATTCGCTGACGCTGGCCGACGCGTCTGTGGTGCTGGGCGCACACCCGGTCCACCTGGTCCGCGCTTTCGGCCGCCGTTTCGGACTGCCGCCGCACCGGTACGTCACCGGCCGCCGCGTCGACCACGCCCGCAGGCTGCTGCTCGACGGCACCCCGCCCGCCGCCGTCGCCACCACCGCCGGGTTCGCCGACCAGGCACACCTGACCCGCCACTTCCGCCGCTACCTCGGCACCACCCCGGCCCGCTTCGCACGCGGCTGACCGGGCGGTTTGTGCGGCCAACCCGCGGTTCAACGACGACTTTCACCCTCCAGGGCCAGCAGCTATCAACGGTCTAAAAGCTAAGAGATTAAGCGGCCGTCTGCTCGACGCAATAAGTTCGTTGCCGCAAGTAAGCGCGCTCCCGCCTCACTCTTCGCGGAACGTAGAGAACATCAGTTCGACCCGCTGGGGGTTGTGCTCCGATGTCAGCGGCGATTGCGCGAGCATGCTATTGCAAGACTCCGGCTCTCGGCCCAGGTACTCGCATGCTCGGTCGTACTCCTCATTGAGGCCGTGGTCCTTGGCCTCAATGAAGCCAAGGATTTCCTCGAGAGTTTTATCTTCGATATCCGTTTCATGCTCCACGTCGGCCCACTTCGCTAGCTCGTCGATAGCCATCCCAAGCTTCACGTCTTCGAGTTTTTGATTCGCCGCTTCTGCCAATTCAGGGCAAAACCTGATTAGATCGTCTATGATCGACAGAAACCGCTTAATATCATCCCAGACCTGGATGTCAGCGAACGCAGCAGAATACGTCTGTTGCACAAAACTCCTCGTATATATTCGCCATTCCGGAACGGATGACGTCGCGACGCTCTTTGTGAGCAGGTGGAGCGTGCT
This sequence comes from Amycolatopsis sp. NPDC003676, assembly GCF_053587275.1. Lineage (NCBI taxonomy): Bacteria > Bacillati > Actinomycetota > Actinomycetes > Pseudonocardiales > Pseudonocardiaceae > Amycolatopsis > Amycolatopsis sp. NPDC003676. The sequence continues at coordinate 49,259 of NZ_JBSFNS010000054.1, read as the reverse complement.
CACACTGGGCGATGCGGAGCCGTCAAATTCCACGAGGATCCTTTCCCCTGCCTCCGCCAGCCCAGCCGCCTCGCCAAATTCCCCGAGTGCGAGGACCAATCGCACCTCGGCCTCTTCGTGATCATTTCGAAACTCACCGAGAAGGGCCCCCGGATTCCGAATTCGCACGACTGCGTCTCTAAAGCGGTTGGCACGGTCAATTACCGCATTGTAGAGTCCAGTATGATCCCACCAGCCGACCGCCTCCCAGACTGTTACGAGCTGATCAAAAAATATGGACGAATCGCAAATAGTATCGATTATTTCTGGATTCTGAGCCAGGTGATTATGGAGGAAGTCAATGATCGATGGGTTACTGAACTCGACACGACCATTCGAGTCTTCGCTGAATTTTGCGATGACGGGTTCAAGACGACGAAGCGACCGGCGAAACCGACGGTCAGCGTCCGAGGTCACACTCAGATCGACATGTGCGCGCCAAGCGTCACGCAGGCGCTCGTGGTCCGCGGACCGGTTAGCCGTGTACAGCGTGAGAACCAAGGCCAGGGCGTCCGCGTCAAGTACTTCTTCGATCAGCCTTTCCCACAGGCGTGCCGGATTCTCGAAGTTTCGGAGAATGACGTTTGCAACGTTCCCGGGTTCGTCCAGGGGAAGCTCGACGACCTCGGTGATTGCGTGTTCCAGCAGCCGCGGACTGTAGTTGCGGTGGCCGATGATTAACTGATACACTTTCGGTTGCGCGAGTTGCGCACGCTGCTCGGGCTCCAAGCCAGAGAAATAGACGTGGTTGTAGAAAATCTCTGCCCTGACGTCTGTCGTCAAAGCCGTAGCGTCGACGGTGCACTCGTAGGGATCGAGAACTCGGGCATCCAAACGCTCGTGATGTTCCCGCACCTGTTTGACGAGGTAGTTCCGGCAGGTGATCACCAGTCGTTTGGTCGGTGAATTCTTCACCGCGCGGAGCAAACGCGGCAGTTCCTGATTCGCCGTACGTGCCGCACTCACGTCCAAGATCGTCTGACCGACAAAGTCGTCGACAAAGAAGATTTGCTTCTCCTCGTCGTCCCACATGCGGTGGACATCGCCTAGCCGGTTGGTGGCTTCAACGATCGTGAAGCCTTCGACCTGGTGATCCGCGAGGAGGATATGGGCCAAGGTGGTCTTACCGGTGCCGGGCGGGCCAGCGATGAGGCAGCTGTGCTTCTCATCCAGCAACCGGCGGGCACGGTCGTGGCCGGAATGTGGGACGAAGAGGCGCAGGCTCTCGTCGATGTCCTGTACGAGTGCCCTGGACCGGAACAGAACGTCCCGGTTCAGCAAGGAACCGAGCACGGCGCTGCTGGCGAGCCAGAGCCGGATGTGCCGACGCACAATATCCGGATGCTTTCGAAGGAGGGCGACGATCTCTTTCGCCCCGTAGACGTCTCCGGGGGACTGCACGAAGCCTGAAAAGATCTGGGCGATTTCTTCCTTCACGCCCACGGTGAGATCCACAGTCGTAGCGACTAGATAGCGACCCGGCGCGAGACGTTTGACCTTGGGGAGTTCGATTTGCCGAAGATGCCTGATCAGTGCCTTCCGTCCCGATTTCATCCAGTGTTTGCATTGGATGACGGTCTTGTCCCCAGAAACTGGAGTTATGTGTCGGAGGTCGACTCCGCCGTCACGACCAGGGGCGAAAATTTCGAGCGGGCAACCGAGTACAACTTCGAAGAGATCCTTGCAGAGTTCCTCGAAGTCGAAGTCGGTCAAGCGGCCGAGATCGTACGCATCCACTCCCCGACTCTATCGGTCCAGTCACAGCTGAAGGGTTTCCCGCAAGAAACCCACACCTGCGCAACAGTATGTCGGAACTCCGCACAACCGCTCAGCGTCACTACAGGTAGCCGACTCCGTGTGTCAAGATGGCCCCATGCTGCGCGAACTGCACCTGACCGGCGACCCGGCGGCCGACAAGCTGCTCAATGACGACCCGTTCGCCCTGCTCACCGGAATGCTCCTGGACCAGCAGTACCCGATGGAGCACGCCTTCGCGGGCCCGCGGAAGATCGCCGACCGGATGGACGGCTTCTCACTGCAGAAGATCGCCGCCACCGACGTCGAGGCATTCGTGGAGATGTGCGTGGTCCCGCCCGCGATCCACCGCTACGGCGGCTCGATGGCCCGTCGCGTGCACGCGCTGGCGCTGCACATCATCGAGAACTACGACGGCCGCACCGAAGGCATCTGGCTAGACGGCCGCCCCAAGCCGGACGGCGAAGAGGTGCTGAAGCGACTCAAGGCACTGCCCGGTTTCGGCGAGCAGAAGGCAAAGATCTTCCTGGCGCTGCTGGGCAAACAGCGCGGCGTCGCCCCGAAGGGCTGGCGCGAAGCCGCAGGCGCATACGGCGACCGCGGCTCCCGTCGGTCCATTGCGGACGTGACGGACGCCAAGACGCTCGGCGAGGTGCGCGCGTTCAAGAAAGCCGCAAAGGCCGCCGCAAAGGCGAACTGACTCAGGCCCGCGCGAACCAGACCACGTCCGGCTCACCCCTCGGCACCGGAATCTCCACCAAGTCCACCTCGGCGAACCGTTCCCGCAACCGAGCCGTGAACTCCGGTGCCGCGCCCGCGCTCCACACCGCCAGCACTCCGCCCGGACGCAGCAGCTGAGACAGCCGGTCCAGGCCGGAAGCCGCGTACAGCGAGGCATTCCCCTCGGTGACCGTCCACTCTGGACCGTTGTCGATGTCCAGGCACAGCGCGTCGAACGTCTCGCCGGTCGTCCGCAGCCACTCCAGCAGATCCGCCTCGACCACGGTCACCCGCGGATCGTCCAGCGCGCCGCCGTGGACCTCGCGCAACGGGCCGGTGCGGTTCCACGAGATCACCGCCGGTTCGCGTTCCACCACGACCACGGAGCCGACCGCGGAGTGGTCCAGCGCGGCGCGCAAGGAAAACCCGACGCCGAGGCCGCCGATCAGCATCCGCGCGCCGGGGGCGAGCCGGTCGGCCGCTCCGGTCACGAGCAGCCGTTCCGACTCGCCGTTTCGGGTGTCCATCAAGAACATCCCGTTTTCGATCACCTCGAACTCGGCGCCGTCGCGCCGCAGCACCAGTTCGCCGCCGTGCCCGGGCACGGTCTCCAGTACCTCCGCCACGCCCGGCAGCTTCTCAGACCGCGACCTCCTCGCGGACCTCAACCCGCTTCCTCGTGCCCCAGAAGAACACGACCACCAGCGCGGCCGCGGCGGCGAGGATCGCGGCGATCTCCGGCAGGACGGTCGCCCCGGCCGAGGTCAGCACCGCGCCGCCAACCACGCCGGACAGCCCGACGCCCAGGTAGATCGCCGACGCGTTGAGCGACAGCGCGAGACCGGCGTGGCCCGGCGACAGCTCGATGAGCCGGTGCTGCACCGGCGGGCTGAACGACCAGTTCGCCACGCCCCACACGAACAACGTGATCCCGGCCCCGACGACGGTCGTCGCGGTGAACGGCAGCAGCACCATCACGGCGGTGAACCCGGCGAGGATGATCAGCAGCGGCTTGCGCGGGCCCCACCGGTCGGCCGCGCGGCCGCCGGCGAAGTTGCCGATCGCGCCGCCGATGCCGTAGCAGAACAGCAGGACCGTGACCGTCCCGCCGGAAACCCCGGCCGTGGCGGACAGGACCGGCGACACCAGCGTGTAGACCATGAACGCGGCGAGGCAGGCGAGCGTGGTGGTGACGAGCAACGCGACGATCCGCTTGTCCCGGGCGACCGCGAACCGCTCGGCGAGCCTGACCGCGGGCGGCGGCGCGACCTTCGGCAACGCGACCCGCACCCCGAGCGCGCCGAGTGCCGAGAGAATGCCGACGAACAGGAACGCGCCCTCGTAGCCGAACTGCTGGGAGATCACGCTGCCCAGCGGAACGCCGAAGATCAGCGCGATGGTGAGCCCGCCGAAGACGAGCGAAACGGCTCGGCCGCGACGGTCCGGCGTGGTCAACTCCGCGGCGACCGCGGTGGCGGCCGGGGTGTAGACGGCGGCCCCGATCGCCGTGACGACCCGCGCGATCAGCAACGTGGTGTAGCCCGGCGCGACGGCCGCGAAGATGTTCCCGACCGCGGCCACCGCGAGCGCGGCGACCAGCAGCGTGCGCCGTTCCCACCGGCCGGTGGCCGCGGCGAACAACGGCGAGCCCACCGCGTACGCGATGGCGAACGAGGTGACGAGCTGCGCCGCGGCCGTCGCGGAGATGTGCAGCTCGGAGGTCAGCGCCGGCAGCAGCCCGGCCACGATGTAGCCGCTGGTGCCGACGCCGAAGGCCCCGAACGCGAGCACCGAGTTCCGGGCCGCCGCCGAGGACGAGACGCTGGACATGAATGTCCCCCCAATGAGACCTGAACGGATAGTTCGATGAACGTCGTAGTTCGATGACGACCGTACACGGCCGCACCGACAATTTCGACAGCCGTCGTACTATGGACGCATGCCCGCTTCCGTGCCGCTCCCGCCGCTCGCCTATCCGCACCGCGACGAGATCACTGTCGAAGCGGTGCTCCGCGCGCTGGCCGACCCGGTCCGCCTGGCGATGGTCCGGCAGCTCGCGAACTCCGAAACGGAGATCTCGTGCAGCGGATTCGAGGTGCCGGTGACCAAGTCCACACTCACCCATCACCTCGCGACGCTGCGCCAAGCGGGCGTGATCGTCGGCCGCCAGGAAGGCACCACCCGGTACAACTCCTTGCGCCGCAACGATCTCGACGCGCTCTTCCCCGGCCTGCTCGACGGCGTATTGGCCGCGCCGCGCTGAGCGGTCGCGCTACGTGGCGGGCCTCACCCGAATACCGGGATGACAAGGCCGCCCTCCATCGGTTCAACTAGAGCGAGACAGCACGACGACGTCGGGGCTGTCTAGTTTTTTGCCCTCGTTCTAAAGCGCTTCAGAAGCCTGTGACCCAGGCGCTGAGCAATCGTTTTCTCCAGGAAGGGAGAGCCGTGCCCGTCGCGTTGCTCGCGCTCGCCGTCGGTGCCTTCGGCATCGGTACCACCGAGTTCGTGATGATGGGTGTGCTGCCCCTGACCGCCGCGGACTTCCACATCGACATCCCGTCCGCGGGCTACTTCATCTCCGCCTACGCGCTCGGCGTCGTGATCGGCGCGCCGCTGCTCACCGCACTGGCCGTCCGGCTGCCGCGCAAGACCATGCTGCTGGCGATGATGGGCCTGTTCACGGTCGGCAACGCGCTGTTCGCGCTCTCGCCGAACCAGGACTTCGGCATCGCGTTCCGCTTCCTCGCCGGCCTGCCGCACGGCGCGTTCTTCGGGGCGGGCGCGGTCGTCGCGTCCAGCCTCGCGCAGCCCGGCCAGCGCGCGAAGGCCGTGTCGATGATGTTCATGGGCCTGACGCTGGCGAACGTCATCGGCGTCCCGCTCGGCACGCTGCTCGGCCAGCAGGTCGGCTGGCGCGCGACGTTCGGCGTCGTCGCGGTGATCGGCCTGCTCGCCATCGCCGCCATCGCGAAACTGGTGCCGCACCAGGGCCGCCCGGCCGATCCGTCGATCCGCGGCGAACTGGGCGCGTTCCGCCGTCCGCAGGTGTGGCTGGCGCTGGCGATCGTGATGTTCGGGCTCGGCGGCGTGTTCGCCTGCATGTCCTACATCGCGCCGATGCTGACCGACGTCGCCGGATACTCGCCCGCCAACGTCACGGTGCTGCTCTCGCTCGCCGGCGTCGGCATGACGATCGGCAACTACCTCGGCGGACGGCTCGCCGACAAGAAGCTGATGCCGAGCCTGTACGTCGCGCTGCTCTCGCTGGCCACCGTGCTCGCGATCTTCACCGTGACCGCGCAGGGCAAGGTCGGCGCGGCGATCACGATCTTCTTCGTGGGCGTCGCGGGCTTCATGATCGGCCCGATGATGCAGGCGCGGATCATGGAGAAGGCGGGCGGCACGCCGTCGCTGGTTTCGGCCGCGGTGCAGTCGGCGTTCAACATCGCCAACTCGATCGGCGCGTACCTCGGCGGCCTGGTCATCGCGGGCGGTCTCGGCCTGCTGGCCCCGAACTGGGTCGGCTCGCTGCTGGCCGTGCTCGGGGTGTCGATCGCCGCGGTGTCCGGATTGCTGGACCGGCGCGAGGCGCGGGTCCAGAAGGAACTTGCGCTCGCGTCCTGACGGGTCCGGTTAGGACGTGGTGTCGAGCGGGCCGCCGGCGATCGACAGCGAGATGTAGAGCACCGCGGCGCACAACGCGCCGTAGGTGAGGATGTCGACGGCCTTGCCGCGAATCGCCAGCAGCCCGGCGCGCTCCTCCGGCAGCACCGCGCGCAGCGCACCGGCCACGAACAGGGCGACGCCGACCAGCGCCGCACCCTCGCGCCAGTGGTACTGCAACGCCCGCACCACAGCCACGGCCAGCAGCAGCATGATCACCGCGAACGGCACGTGGACGAGCCAGGGACGGTCGCCGCGCTGCCGTTGACCGGTCATCGCCATCAGCGGGCGGCCGCGCGTTCCGCGGCCTCGACGACGTTGGTGACCAGCATCGCCCGCGTCATCGGGCCGACGCCGCCGGGGTTCGGCGAGATCCAGCCGGCCATCTCGGCGACCGCCGGGTCGACGTCGCCGGTGAGCTTGCCGTCCACATGGGAAACGCCGACGTCCAGCACCGCCGCGCCGGGTTTGACCATGTCCGGCTTGATGATCCCGGGCACGCCCGCCGCGGCGATCACGATGTCCGCGCGGCGCACCTCGGCGGCGAGGTCACGGGTGCCGGTGTGGCAAAGCGTGACAGTGGAGTTTTCGCTGCGACGCGTGAGCAGCAGGCCAAGCGTGCGACCGACGGTGATGCCACGGCCGACCACAGTGACCTGTGCGCCGTTCAGCTCGACGTCGTGCCGCTTGAGCAGCTCGATGATCCCGTACGGGGTGCAGGGCAGCGCGCCCTTTTCGCCGAGCACCAGCCGACCGAGGCTGATCGGCGCGAGGCCGTCGGCGTCCTTCTCCGGGTCGATGCGCTCCAGGATGCGGTTCGCGTCGAGGTGCTTCGGCAGCGGCAACTGGACGAGGTAGCCGTGGCAGGCCGGGTCGGCGTTCAGCTCGTCGATGACGGCCTCGAGCTTCTCCTGCGAGATGTCCGCGGGCAGGTCGCGGCGGATCGAGTTGACGCCGATCTTCGCGCTGTCCGCGTGCTTCATCTTCACGTAGGAGTGGGAACCGGGGTCGTCGCCGACCAGCACCGTGCCCAGCCCAGGGGTGATCCCCTTCTCCGCGAGCGCGGCCACTCGCGGGCGCAGCTCTGCGAAAATGGCGTTCTTCGTGGCCTTGCCGTCGAGAATCTTCGCCGTCACGGCGGCCATTGTCGCAGAGCCGCCGCGGGCTGCCGGTCAGGAGTGGGTTCTGCACTCTGTGTGTCCACGACACCACCCGATCGGCCCGCGCGTCTTCCGTCGAATCAGCCGTCCCGGGTCTTAAACTGGAGAGGCTCCACCGCATCACCCACCCTGGCGTGTGACCCGTGCCATATCGCGTCCGCCGAGGTCAGCGGGCACGTCCACCGGCCCGAGGGTGGCAAAAGCCCTATGCGGGGTGCGTTCGCGCGCGCGAACAGTCAAAATGTTCTCTGTGGCACAACCGACGACGCAGCTGAACGCGACGGAGCAGGACACTCTGGTCAAGCAGATCGGACTGGCCCTGCTGCGCGCCGCCCCGCGCGACTGGCGCAAAGTCTCCGCGGAGTACCGAGCCGTCGGCAGGTACCACGAGCTGACCGGCGAGATCGTGCTCGAAGACGGCTCCGCCCAGGAATGGATCGCGACGCACGACATCGCGACCCTCTTCGGCAGGCTCCGCGCGGGCATGTACCGCGACGGCCGCGGCACCTGGTTCAACGCGCGGTACCAGCTGGACCACCCCTCCAGCTACAACCTCGAGTACAACCGCGACGAGCCCGGCTGGCACCTCGCCCCGCCGCCCCAGGCGTACTCCGACGAGCTGCGGATGTTCCCGCGCACCGAGGAGAACGTGCCCGAGTGGCTGATCCGCCGGATGTCCGGCCTCGGCCCGGAACAGCCCGGCCCGCACTTCCGCATCGCGCGGATCTTCGACACCATCGGTCCCGCCGGCCGCCCGGTCATCAACCGTCCCGATCTGGACGTCGACGAGCAGGACCGGCTGCTGGACTATCTGGACCACGCACCGCTCGTGGTCCAGGACCGCGGCTACGACATCGACCGGCTCGCCCAGACTCCCGAAGCGACAGTGCCGGTCGCCTTCCATTCCGATGGCCACTGGATCTGGCCGGCCGCGGTGAACTTCTACCTCCGCACGTACGGCGTCTCGCCGGAAGCGGACCTGATCGAGCACATCCGGGCCAACGGGTTCCAGCTTCCGCAGGTCGACGAGCTGACCCTGCAAGGTGCGGCGGCTTATTTGACTCGCGGGAGCCAGACTCCTCAGCAGCGGCCCGCTCCTGGGGCTGGTGCACCGGGTGGTCCTGCGGGTGGTCCTGGCGCTGGCGGACCAGGTGGACCTGCTGGTGGTCCTGGCGCTGGTGGACCTGGGGCCGGTGGGCCGGGCTCCGGTGGGCCCGGCGCTGGCGGACCTGGCGGGCCCGGCGCCGGTGGACCTAGCGCTGGCGGACCAGGTGGACCTGGCGGCGCTGGAACTCCTGGCGGCCCCGGTGTCGCGGCTAACGCTGGCGGCCCCGGCGGTGCAGGCGCACCGGGCGGACCTAACGGCCCAGGCGGACCGAATGGCGTTGGCGGTCCCGGGGGCCCCGGCGGCGGATTCGATTCCCACGGCCCGGGCTCCGGCGGCCCCGCCGCTGACGGCCCCGGTTCCGGCGGACCTGGCGGCGAGGGTTCCCGTGGCCCAGGCGCAGCCGGAATTGGCGCAGCAGCGGCCGGACTCGGCGCAGCCGGTCTGGGCGCGGCCGCACTCGGCGCGGCCGGTGGCAAGGGCGGCAGCCCCGAGAACTTCCACCCGGCCGACGACTTCGGAACTCCCGGCTCCGGCAGGCCCGGCGCGACCGGCAGCCCGGAGAACTTCCGCCCGGCGGACGACTTCGGCAGCCCCGACTCCGGCAGGCCAGGCACCCCTGGCCCCGACCGGCGCGGCCCGGCCGACGAATTCGACAACCGCACTCCCGGCAGGCCCGACGACTTCCACCCCGCCGACGACTTCGGCGGCTCCGACAGCTACGGCTCGGCAAACGAATTCGGAGCCCCCGGTTCCGGCAGCCCCCGCGCAGCAGGTCAGCCAGAGGGCCCTGAGGGCTACGACTCGGCGAACGAGTTCGGAGCTCCCGGCACCCGCAGGCCCAGCGCAGCAGGTCGGCCAGATGCCCCCGAGGGTTTCGACTCGGCAAGCGAATTCGGCACCCGCAGGCCCGGCGCAGCCGGTCAGCCAGATGGTCCCGAGGGCTACGACTCCGCGAACGAGTTCGGAGCCCCTGGTTCCCGCAGGCCCGGCGCAGCGGATGCCCCCCGCGCGGCAAGCGGCCAGGACGATTTCGGCCACGACGGTCTCGGCCCGGCCGATGAGTTCGGCGGCCCGGAGTCCGGCAGGCCCGGAGCAGCAGCTGACCCAGACGGTCTCGGTCGCCCCCAGGAATTCGCCGGTCCCGATTCCGGCAGGCCCGGCGCGGCTGGCCGGCCGGACGCCGCCGACAGCTTCCGTCCGGCCGACGAATTCGGCAGGCCCGGCGCAGCGGACGAATCCGGCTACGACGACCGCGGCGGTGCTGGCGCACGTGGCGGTTCGGAGGATCCCTTCGAGCCGGCCGCACGTGGGTCCGACCGACCTGGTCCGCAGGGCCCGGGCGCGCAGGATGCTCAGGGCACGCGAGGGTCCGGCCCGGTCGCGGGCGGGCCGGACAGTCCCGGCGGGTCGCGCGGACTGGGTGTAGCTGCCGCGGCGGGGGCGGCGGGCGTCGTCGGCGCGGCCGGGTTCGCCGGTTCGCGCGGAACTGACGAGCAGGCCGATCCCCGCGACGCGAACGGCACCCACGCCGAATCCGGCCACCCGCACGAGGCTGGTTACGACGACCGAGCCCACGACGCCGCCGGTTACGACCAGCCCGGCCACCACGACGCCGACGGCTACAGCCAGCAGGATCACCCTGACTCCGCCTACGACCAGCAAGGTTACGACCAGCGGGACCACGCCGAGGGCTACGGCCAGCACGACCAGGATTACGACGAGTCCGGCTACCGCGACGCTGCTCCCCACGGCGAATACGACGAATCCGCACCGCACGACGCCCGCGGATACGACGCTGAGCACGGCTATGAGGGCCACGAGAGCGGTTACTCCGACCAGCACGGGTACGAGGACGCCGCATCCCACGAGCAGTACGCCGAGCCGCACGGATACGACGAATCCGCCGGTCAGCACGGGCACGACGAGGCGGGTTACGACGAGTCCGCGCACCACGCCGATGGCCCGGCAAGCGGGTACGACGAGCACCTCGACGCGCACGGGAGCAAGGTCCCCGGCGTCGGCGCGTTCGAGCAGCCCGACCCGCGAGCAGAGGACGGGCTTGTCGGCGCGGACGGACTCATCGGCGCCGACGGGCTCATCGGCGCGGACAGCTCCGCCGACGAACCGGCCTCGAACCGGCACACCGCCGAGCCGGACGCGGGGCGTCGCGGCGCAGCGGACAACGACCAAGAGGGTGGCCGTCGGCGGGCGCAGCCGGATGCCGAGGCGGACGACAGCCGTCGGGAAGACGTGCGGCTGAACGCCGAGGACGGCGGACGGCGCGGCGCGGAAACCGGCAGCCAGGCCGAACCGGCGGACGAGCACGGCAGTCACGTCGGCGCGGCTGCGGCCGGGATCGCCGCGGCTGGCGGCCTGGCCGCGGCCGGGCTGGCCGCCGCGCACGGCCGGGGTCGCGAGAAGGAGGCCGAGGGTCGCCACGGCACCGCGCCGGAGCGTCCCGCGGAGCCGCCGTTCGAGCAGGACTTCGACGGCGCGCAGTACGACCGCTACGACAACGGTCACGACGGTCATTACGACGACGAAGACCACACCGACGTCCACCACGACCTCGTTCCGGGCCGCAACGGCACCGGCCCGGGGCACCCGGACGACGACGAGGACCAGACCGACGTCCACCAGCCGGTCGACGCCGGGCACGACGAACCGGTGCTCTTCACGCACAGCAACGAGCCGTCCCGCGACGACGACGAGCAGCGGGCCGAGCTGTTCACGCACTCCAGCGGTTACGAGGACGACAACCGCCGCGAGGCCGAGTACGACTCGGGCCCGCCGACCGCGATGATCATGCCGGGGGCCGAGATCCCCGGCGGGCTTCCGGTGCCGGAGATGCCGGTGCCCCCGGCGTCCGGCGGGCGGCGCGCGGCACGGGAGCAGGCGGAACCGGCCCGGGTCGCGCGGCGGGAGCAGCCGGCCGAACCGGAGCTGGCCGACCTGCAGGCGAAGCTCGACGAGCTGAACGTGCCCGAGGCCGCCTACCGGCTCGGCGGCCCCACCGAACGCGGGTGGAGCGTCGAGCAGGTGGGCGAAGGCTGGCGCGTCGGCTGGTACGACGGCGAGCTGATCAACCCGGCGGTGTTCGGCGACGCGGAGGACGCCGCGGCGTTCATGCTCGGCAAGGTGCTGCTGTACCCCGACGGGTATGTCGCGCCGGAAGCCCCGGCACCGGCCGAGCCAGTCGCGGACGCGCCGAAGCCGCCAGTGGTGGCGACGTTGTCGCCGGAGGTCGCGACGGGTTCGTTCCCGGTCCGGCCCCGCGAGAACGTGCCGCCGCAGGAGCAGACCGCGTTCACGCCAGCCGATCAGCTGCTGGCCGACGACGAACCGCCGGCCCGGCAGACTCCGCCGCCCGCTCCGCCGACGCAGATCGCGGCACCGGTGAGCCCGCCGACCCAGGTGGCTCCCCCGGTCAGCGCCCCGCCGACGCAGATCGCCTCGCCGGTCAGCGCACCGCCCACCCAGGTCGCGCCTCCGGTCGGCCCGCCGCCGCGGCGGGAACCGCCGGTGCGACGCGAGGAACCGGTGCGTGCCAACGGTTCCGGGGGCAGCGGGCAGTGGCCCATCGCGCCGCTGTCCGGGGAACCGCCGCTGACCCTGTTCCGCGGCAAGGAACTGCGCGAACTGCCCGCGGGCAGCGAACTGGACCGCTTCGGCGGCCCGAACGGCAACCTGACCTACGCGGCGGGCACCCCGTTCGAGGAGCGTTCGCTGGTGCCGGAGTGGGTGAACCGGCCGTACCACGTGTACCGGGTGCAGCGGCCGCTCGAAACCCTTGCCGGGGTGGCGATCCCGTGGTTCAACCAGCCGGGCGGCGGGTCGGCGTACCTGCTTCCGGCCAGCATCGAAGAGTTGCTCGCCGAGGGCGACCTGATCGAACTCGACCCGGGCGAACCGCCGATCGACTGAGCACGCGGAAAAGGGGCGGGGCCAGCGGGCTTCGCCCCTTTTCCCTGCTCGGAAACGAGCTACTTGACGACCAAGCCATGAGCCGCGGCGAACGACACCGCCAGTTCGACATCCACGTACGCGCCGCGCAGATCCGCCTGCACCAGCCCGTTCGCGTCGACGACCGCGCCGCGCAGGTCGGCTCCGGGAAGCTTCGTGCCGATCATCCGGGCCCCGGACAGATCCGTGCCCCGCAGGTCGGAATCCGTCAGATCCGCCTCGTTGAGGTTCACTTCCCGCATCCGCAGGCCCGACAGGTCCAGTTTCCGCAACCGGCCGCGCGCGAACGACGCCAGCGACAGATCGCATTCGGTCAGCGCGATCCCGGTGTATCGACAGTCCACAAAGGACGAACCAAGCAGCGAGCACGACGACCAACGGCTGTCGGCGAGCACTGAACGGTCGAACGTGCAGGAGCGGAACGCCGTCGCGTCGTGCCGCGAGCCGGCGAGGTCGACCTTGGTGAAGTCGCAGTTGTCGAAGGTGCAACCGCGAGTGCGCAGGTCGCGCAGGTCCGCCTCGGTGAAGTCGCAACCCACGAACTGGCGTTTTTCCCACCACTGGCCGGAAAGTCGCGCTTCGGTGTAGTCCTCGCCAGTCTCCGTCACCCCGACAGGATGACATCAGCCCCGATGCCGCCTCGTCGACGGGGTGGCTGCGAGCCGCCGGAAGGCGTGTGTCCACGCACTGCCCGCCGGTCATCGGAAGTCCCGCGATCTCGTGGGAATCCGCAGCGTCAACTGCTCGAGTTTCTGTGCGCGCACGCTCGCCACGCCGTCCGCTTTTTCGAGCACGCCGTGCACCAGCAGCGCCGCGCTGCCTCGCGCGATCCGGTGGAACCGTTGCCACAGCCCGAGTGTGCAGATCACGTTCACCATGCCGGTCTCGTCCTCGAGGTTCAGGAACGTGACTCCACCGGCGGTCGCCGGACGCTGGCGGTGCGTGACCGCTCCCCCGACGAGCACCCGTTCCCCGTCGTCCCGGCCCAGCAGCTGGTCGGCGGTGATCACCCCGAGCGCGTCGAGCCGGTCGCGGATGAACTCCGTCGGGTAGCTGTCCGGCGAGATCCCGGTGGCCCACACGTCGGCGGCGGCGAGGTCGAGCCCGTCCATCCCGGGCAGCATCGGCGCGTCCACGCCGACGCCGGTGCCGGGAAGCTTCTCCGGCCGGTCCTGCGCGACCGCACCCGCGGACCACAACGCCTGCCGCCGGTCCGGGCCGAACGCGCTGAACGCGCCCGCGGTGGCCAGCGCCTCCAGTTGCGGCGTGGTGAGCCGGACGCGCCTGCCGAGGTCGGACATGCTCTCGTACCGGCCGTTCGCCCGCCGTTCCGCCACGATCTCCTCGGCCAGCGTTTCGCCGATCATCCGGACAGTGCTGAGCCCGCCGCGCACCGCGTGGAGTTTTCCGTTGTCCGGCAATGCTTCCAGCGTCGCGTGCGGGAGACTCAGGTTGATGTCCGGGCCGAGCGTGGTGACGCCGTGCCTGCGCGCGTCCGCCACCAGCGACTGCGGCGAGTAGAACCCCATGGGCTGCGCCCGCAGCAGGCCCGCGCAGAACGCGTCCGGGTGATAGTGCTTGAAGTACGCGCTCGCGAACACCAGATGCGCGAAGCTCAGCGCGTGGCTTTCCGGGAAGCCGAAGTTGGCGAACGCCTTGAGCTTCTGGAAGATCTTCTCCGCCAGCTCCGCGTCCACCTCGTTGGCGACGGCTCCGTCGAGGAATCGTTTGTGCAGCCGTTCCATTTTCCGCTGCGACCGTTTCGACCCCATCGCGTGCCGCAACTGGTCGGCCTCGGCCGGGGTGAAGCTCGCGACGTCAAGGGCGATCTGCATCATCTGCTCCTGGAACAGCGGCACCCCCAGCGTCTTCTCCAGTGCGTTCTTCAGCCGCGGATGGTCGTACTCCCACTTCTCGCGCCCTTGTTTGCGGCGGATGTACGGGTGCACCGAACCGCCCTGGATCGGGCCGGGGCGGATCAGCGCGACTTCCACGGCCAGGTCGTAGAATTCCCGCGGCCGCAACCGCGGCAAGGTCGCCAGCTGAGCCCGGCTCTCCACCTGGAACACGCCGATCGCGTCGGCGCGGCAAAGCATGTCGTAGACGTTCTGGTCGTTGAGGTTCAGCTCGGCGAGATCGATCTTCTCGCCCTTGTATTCCTCGACCAGGTCGAGCATGTAGTGCAGCGCGGAGAGCATGCCGAGCCCGAGCAGGTCGAACTTCACCAGCCCCGCCGCGGCGCAATCCTCCTTCTCCCACTGCAGCACGCTGCGGTTCTCCATCCGCGCCCATTCGACCGGGCACACCTGGCTCACCGGCTCCCGGCACATCACCATGCCGCCGGAGTGGATGCCGAGGTGGCGCGGGAAGTCTTCGAGCGCGAAGGCGAGCTGCACGACGTCGCGCGGGATGTCGTGGTCGTGGTCCTTTTCCGTGCGCTGCAAGGCGCCCCAGCGGTCGATCTGCTTGCTCCACGCGTCCTGCTGGCCGGGCGAGTAGCCGAGCGCCCTGGCGGCGTCGCGGATCGCGGAGCGGGCGCGGTAGGTGATCACGTTCGCGACCTGTGCGGCGTTGAGCCTGCCGTGTTTGCCGTAGACGTACTGGATCGCTTCCTCGCGCCGGTCGGACTCGATGTCGATGTCGATGTCCGGGTAACCGTCGCGGTCGGGCGCGAGGAACCGTTCGAAGAGCAGGTGGTACTCGATGGGATCGACATTGGTGATCCCGAGCGCGTAGCACACCGCCGAGTTGGCCGCGGAACCCCTTCCCTGGCAAAGGATCCCGCTGTCCCGGCAGAACCGGACGATGTCCCAGACGATCAGGAAGTACCCGGGGAACTCGAGTTCCTCGATCACCTCCATCTCGTGCTCGATCTGCTGCCAAGCCTTGTCCGCGTGGTCTTTGCCCGAGTAGCGCTCTTTGAAGCCTTCCTTGACGAGGTTTCGCAGGTGCGTGGTCTCGGTCTCGCCATCCGGCACGTCGAACGGCGGCAGTTCCGGCGCGAGAAGCTCAAGCGGGAAGGCGCATTCCATGCCCAGCAACGCCGACCGCTGCACCGCGCCCGGGTACCGCTGGAAGACTTCCGCCATTTCGTTGCCAGAGCGCAAGAACGCGGCGGCGTCGCCGGGCAGCCAGCCTTCGAGGTCGTCGATGCTGCGCCGGGCGCGGATGGCGGCGAGCGCGTCCGCGAGACGGCCGCGTTCCGGGCGGGCGTAGTGCGCGGCGGTGGTGGCGACGGTGGGCAGCTTGAGCTCGCTGGCCATCTCGGCGAGCAGGTCGTTGTGCACGCTGTCGAGCGGCTGGCCGTGGTCGATCAGTTCGACGTACACCTGAGTCTGGCCGAAGAGGTCGACTAATCGACGCAGCTCGGCGAGCGCGGCGTCCGGGCCTTCGCGCACCAACGCCGAACGCACGGATCCCTTGCGACAGCCGGTAAGCACCGCGCATTTCCCCGCGACTTCCTCCGCCACCGCCTGCAAGTCGTAGATCGGACGGCCTTTTTCGGCACGCTCCGCTTTTTCGTCTTCGTGGCCACGCAACTGCCCGGCAGTGATCGCGCGGCACAGGCTGCGGTAACCGTCGTCGCCGCGGGCCAGCAGGAGGAGGTGTTCGCCTTCGGGGTCGGCGACGCCGTTTTGCGGCCCGGACAGCCCGAAGCTCAGCTCGGTGCCGAATACCGTTGCGACGCCTAGCTCTTTGGCCGCTTCGGCGAAGCGGACCACGCCGTACATGCCGTCGTGGTCGGTGAGCGCGATCGCGTCGAGCCGCAGCCGCGCGGCCTCCTCCACCAGTTCCTCGGGGTGGCTGGCGCCGTCGAGGAAACTGAAGTTGGAGTGGCAGTGCAGTTCGGCGTACGCCACTCGCGGCCCGGCTTCCAGGTCGCTGCGCGGCGGCGGGATGTCGGCGGGGCGGCGGTACGCCTCGCGTTTGCGGCCCCACGCGGGACTGTCGCCGTGGTCGCCGGGCGGCATCCCGCCCGACAGCGCCCGCGCGAGATCCTTCCACGGGACCGGCGGATTGTTCCAGCCCATCGTCAGTCCACCCGGTTCTCAGGCGATCTGCGGGGTTGCGGGATCAGCGGCACGAGCAGCGCCGGGTCGAACGGGCACGGCGGTTCGACCGGTACGCGAGGCGTCGGCAGGTCGTGGTCCATCATCTGCGGTTTCCTTTCGTTGTGTACACAGGGTTTCTCGGCAAGATTGGTCTTTGTCTGTCAGTCGTAACTCCCCTCCACTGTCCACACTGGATTTTCAGTTCCGGAGCAAAGGACGAGCACCGCCTCCGGCGCTTCGTTCTCCCCTGCCGCGAGCAACAGTTGCAGCCGGGCTTGCTGCGGCCCGGTCGAACGACGGCCCGACGTGACCGGCCACGGACCGGCCCATCCGGTGATCGGCCGGGGCGGCCCGCCCGCGACGCGAAGTCCGTGCGGCGGCGCGGTCAGCCGTTTGCGCGCGGTGAGGCCGACTGGCCGCCCCTGATCGTCGATGACCTGGACTGGCAACGGTTGTTCCAGCACCGTCGCCGGAGACGGGGAAGGCAACCGGGCAGGCCACGTGGCGTCCGGCGGTCCGACGGCTTCCCTTGGGTCGCCCCACGGAATGAGCCGGACCCGGCTCGCCGGATCGCGTCCGCCGTCGAGCAGCGGCGTGACCACGCCTTCCGGGCCGAGCAAGCCTTGCACCCGCACGAATGCCCGGCCCGCCCGTTCGGCAGCCAATTCCTCGTCCTCGCCGGGACCGGCTCCGGGATCGCTCCCCCGCCACAGCCCCAGCTGCAATGACCTCCCTTCGACAGTCTCTTCCGGTTCGAGCCGCAACCGCGCGACCCCGGCCGTGGGCCGTTCGCCGGGCGCGGCCTTGAGCCAGCCCTCGAACTGCCACCGGACCCGGTCCGCTACCCCTTGCGGCGTAAGTGGTTCCGCACAACGCCAGACGCGACCGAGCTGCTCGCCGTTCTCGGTGGTCGCGTATATACCCAATCGAGTGCACGCGAGCCCGCGATCCGCGAGCGCGGCGTGGAACCGCGCGCCGAGTTTTTTCGCCATGAACGCGGCGACATCCACCCGGGCGAGCACCGGATCGAACGATTCGGCGAGCGACAATTCCGGCGGCGGGCTGCGGCGCAACGGCGGCCGGTCGGACAGCCCCCGGGCGAGCCGATGCGCGAGCACCCCGGTGCGCCCGAACCGAGCGGCGACGTCCCGCTCGCCGAGTCCGGCGAAGGCGCCGAGCGTGCGCAACCCGAGCCGGACGAGCAGGCCGACCAGATCCGCTCGCTCAGAGCCCGGCTGATCCAGTTCGAGCACCGGCAACGGGGCGAGAAATTCGGCCGCCCGCCCAGGTTCGACCAGCGCGCCCTGCCGCGCGGCGAGGGTCGCCGCGAACAATCCTTCCGCCACGCCGACCTGACATTCGACCCCGGCCGCCGCGGCCACCTGGTCGACCAGTTTCTCCGCGAGCTGCGGTTCGCCGCCGAAGTATCCGGCCGCGCCCGCGACGGGAACCGCGAGGAGCCCCGGCCGCACCACTTCCAGCCCGACGACCAGTTCCTCCACCGCCGACGCGACGTTCTCGAACAACCGCGCGTCCCGAGCGTCGTCTACGCCGAACACCGCCAGGTCCGGGCATTGGGATTCCGCTTCTCGCCGCCGCATCCCGCGCCGGATGTTCCGCGCCCGCGCGACCGCAGTGCACGCGACGACCCGGTTGGCATGAAACACCGCCGCCGGCCGGGTAAGCACACTTCCCGCCGCGGCGACGGCAGCGACCGCGGGCCAGTCCGGGCACCACAGAACCAGCATCCGCGTCGGGTGGCGGCGTGGATCTTTTTGTCCTTTGTGGACTGTGCTGGTCACCCGACTGCCTCTTCCTGCGCCGCGATGCGCTTCTCGCCTCGGGAAACCCGTCCGTCCGAGCCGGGCAGAAACACCGACGCCGACCGAGGCCGAGCCGCCGCACCGCGGCCGCGGGCATGCACTTCGACGGGACGGGAACGGAGGTGACCGGCCCCGTGCTCAAGCACGCCGGTCCAGGCGCCGGGGGTGCAGTGCAGCTCGACGTCGGCGGCAGGCCAGGGCCCCAACGAAAGCAGCACCGCCCCGCGATTCCTCGCCCTTGCCGCGAGCCTGCGCGCGATGTCCGGCCGGACTGAACGAGGCTCGGTGACAACGAGGTCGACGCCGTCGAGCAAAGCGGCCATCACGGCTTGGTATTCGGCCCCCGGCTGAGGAACCAACGCGAGCCGCGAAACGGCGACCCCGTGCTCAGCCGCCGCGACAATCCCCAGCGACGGGGCACCGACGACCGCAGCCCACGCCCCCGCGACGGTCGCCTCCGCGAGCAACGCGAACAGCAACGAGGTGGAATGGTGAACCGCGACAATGCTTCCGCGTCGCAACCCGGCCCCGGGGAGGAGATCCGCCAGGGCCGGGGCCACGGGGAGCATCCGCCCGGCGGCGTGGCCCCAGTCGGCCCGGGAAGCCCGCTCGGCCGCGACAGTGCTGGCAGTGCTGACGCCGGGGAGGGCGGTCAGTTTGGCCAGCGGGTTCGCCGGGCCTGCTGGATCGGGTGCGGGCTCGGCGGGGTGGAGCCGGGTTGGGGGGCGGAGTTTCGGCGAGTCGGGAGCTTCGGGATCGGGTGAGGTTGCCGGGTCGGGTGGAGTTGCGGGGTGCAGCGGGGTCGGAGGGGTAAGCGGAGCATCGGGTGGAGGTGCCGGGACAGGCTCAGCCGGAACTGCCGGACGAAGCCGAACTGGCGGCTCGATCGGATTCTTCGATTCAGGCTGAGCCGGAGAATCGCGTTCAGCAGACGGGACACCTCGGGCCGAAGGAGCTGAACCAGGCTGGATCGCCGGTTTGAGCGGAGTCGGCGAATCAGGCCCGCTGGACATACGCGTGTCAGCAGACACTGCAGTCCTGGCAGGAAGCTCACGGCTGGATTCGGCCGACGGGCCTGACCGTGTCTGAGAACGAAGCCCCGTCGACGAGTCGAAGCTGGCTGGCGTCCATAGCTCGAACGCCACGTCCAGAGAACTCGGCCGAGTACGAGATCCGTTCTCTCCCAACGAGAACATCGACCTCCGCGACCCTGAGGACATCGCGGCGACCGGCGTTCGCTCCTTCGCCAAGGCTTCGATCGCCGACCACGGCACCGATACTTCCCACGAGCGCGCCGGCCGCGCCTCCGGCACGCTCGTGGGGGCGGAAGCTATGACTTCCGCGTCAGGGAAGTTCTTCCGAGACGACCTGGCGGGTTTCTTCGGCTTCGCTGAAATCCCCGCAATGCCAAGGAGATCGGCCGGGATAGAGCCAGCAGGCAGCATCGGCACGTCCCCCGCCGAAGAACCGCCTGTCCCGGGAGCGGCCTCGGCTGCTTCCAGAACTCCCCTAGCCCCGAAAGCCCCCGCGGCCATCCCCGCCAGAGCCGAAGAACCGCCCGTCCCGGGAGCCTCTGCAGCATCCCCGGACAGAACCCAAGCTCCGCCCGCCCCGACCGCCAGAGCCTCACCAGCACCAGAACCAGCCGTGACCGGACCGTCCGCGGAAGTCCCCTCGGCCGCACAAGCCCCGGCGGCCTCTGAAACTCCCGCGGTCTCCGAAGTCGCCCCCGAAAAAGCGAGCTCCGAAGAAGCAGCCCCCGAAGCCACTCCGGTCGTCACCGGCTTCCTCCCTCCGCCAAGATCAGCCGACGAACCGGCCCCGGGAGCAAGGTCGGCAAACCAAGCCCGGGACGGACGTCGGCGCACCGCGGGGAAGGCGGTTCCGCATCCTCATCCGTGCGGAATCCGCACGGTCACCCAACACTCACATCCAAATACACACCGCTGCACCAAACAGAATCGAACACCCGTTCGACACAGCTCAGTCTCACTCGCCCCCTCCCCGGCTGTCAAGCAAGCACGGAGAAAGAACCCGAAAGATCACCGGACACCAGGAAAACGGCTCTTTACACTGGGAACCCTGATGAAGACAGGACACATCGCCCTGCGGGGTTTCGCCGAAGCTGACCTGCCGGTGCTCGACCGGTTCTCCACGGACCCGGACGCCGCCGCGGCCTTCCAGTGGACGAGTTTCACCGGGCCGCGGGCACGGCGCCGCTTCGCTGAGGACGGGTTCCTCAGCCCGGCTTCAAGCGCGGTCGCGGTGACCGTCGACTCGGCCGTCGCCGGGATGGCTACCTGGGAGGCGGCCGATCGAGGCGGGCCGGTCGGCGGGTGCTTCCGGATCGGCGTCACGTTGCTGCCGGACTATCGCGGGCACGGCACCGACAAGGCGTACCGGCTGCTCGTCGACCAGCTCTTCCAGCACACCCGCGCGCATCGGCTCGAAGCCTTCGTCGACAGCGAGGACTTCGACGGGCAGCAGGTGCTCGAGAAGACCGGCTTCCATCGCGAAGGTCTGCTGTGCCAGGTCACCTGGCGTGACGGCGGCTACCGCGACGAGGTCGTCTACGCGATCTTGCGCGAGGGATGAAAAAACCGGCCGGGACTCGAGGAGTCCCGGCCGGCCAGCAAAAAATCAGTGCGCGAAGTGCCGCGTTCCGGTCAGGTACAGCGTGATCCCGGCGGCCTCGGCGGCAGCGATCACCTCGGCGTCGCGGATGGAACCGCCGGGCTGCACGACAGCGCGCACGCCTGCCTCGATCAGCACCTCGAGCCCGTCCGGGAACGGGAAGAACGCGTCCGACGCGCCGACCGAGCCCTTCGCCCGGTCGCCCGCCCGCGAGACCGCCAGCCGCGACGAGTCGACGCGGTTGACCTGGCCCATGCCGACGCCGACGGTCGCCTGCTCGTGCGCCAGCAGGATCGCGTTGGACTTCACCGCGCGCAGCGCCCGCCACGCGAATTCCAGGTCCGCCAGGGTCTGCTCGTCGGCGGGCGAGCCGGTGGCCAGCTCCCAGTTCGCCGGGTTGTCGCCGGGGGCGTCGATCGCGTCGGCGGTCTGCACGAGCACGCCGCCGGAGATCGGCCGGAACTCCACCGGGGCCGCGTTCTCGATCGCGGGCAGCTTCAACAGCCGCACGTTCTTCTTGCGCTGCAAGATCTCCAGCGCTTCCGGCTCGAAGTCGGGGGCGAGCACGACCTCGGTGAAGACCTCGGCGATCTGCTCCGCCGCCGCGACGCTCACCGGACGGTTCGTGGCGATCACGCCGCCGTACGCGGACACCGGGTCGCAGGCGTGCGCCTTGCGGTGCGCTTCAGCGATGTCCGTGCCGACAGCGATCCCGCACGGGTTGGCGTGCTTGATGATCGCGACAGCCGGCTCGGAGAAGTCGAAGGCGGCCCGGCGCGCGGCGTCAGTGTCGACGTAGTTGTTGTACGACATCGCCTTGCCGTGAAGCTGCTCCGCATGCGCGAGGCCCGGCTGTGCGCTGCGGTACAGCGCCGCCTTCTGGTGCGGGTTCTCGCCGTAGCGCAGTACGTCCGCACGGTCCCACGTCGCGCCGAGGAAGTCCGGGAAGCCGCTGTCGTCCGAAGGCGCGTACGCGTTGGCGAACCACGAAGCGACAGCCGTGTCGTACGCAGCCGTGTGCGCGTACGCCTGCGCAGCGAGCCGCTTGCGGTCCGAGAGTTCGAAGCCGCCCGCGGAGACCTGCTCGAGCACCCACGCGTACCGCGCCGGGTCCACGACGACAGCGACACTGCCGTGGTTCTTCGCGGCCGCGCGCACCATCGCGGGACCGCCGATGTCGATGTTCTCGACGCAGTCCTCGGGGCTCGCGCCGGACGCGACAGTCGCCTGGAACGGGTACAGGTTCACCACGAGCAGGTCGAACGCCGCGATGTCGAGCTGCTTGAGCTGTGCGACGTGGTCGTCATTGCCCTGGTCGGCGAGCAGTCCGGCGTGCACGCGCGGGTGCAGCGTCTTGACCCGGCCGTCAAACGACTCCGGGAACCCGGTGACCTGCTCGACCGGCGTGACCGGAACCCCGGCGTTCGCGATGACCTTCGCCGTGCCGCCGGTCGACACGATCTCCACGCCGGCCGCGTGCAGGCCGGTCGCGAGCTCGAGCAGGCCGGCCTTGTCCGAGACGCCGATCAGCGCGCGCCGGACCGGGCGCCGTCCCTGTGCTGTGCTCACGAAAACCTCACCTTTCGTCCGTCCACGGTGCACCCACCACGGCCGAGTCGCTCGATCGTTTCAACCAGCAGCCTGCGTTCCACGGCTTTGATCCGCTCGTGCAGGACGTCTTCGGTGTCGTCGGTCTCCACCGGCACCGCCTCCTGGGCGATGACCGGGCCAGTGTCCACCCCGGCGTCGACGAAATGCACCGTCGATCCGGTGACGCGCACGCCCGCGGCCAGCGCGTCGGCGACCGCGTGCATCCCGGGGAACGACGGCAGCAGCGCGGGGTGGGTGTTGATCACGCGGCCCGCGAACCGCGCCAGGAACTCCGGTCCGAGGATCTTCATGAAGCCCGCGGACACCACGAGGTCGGGCTGATAAGCCGCGACGGCCGCGGCGAGCGCGCGGTCCCACGCGGCCCGGTCCGGATGGTCGGCGACGCGCACGGTGAACGACGGCACGTCCGCCCGTTCCGCCCGCGTGAGCGCCTCGATGCCGTTCCGATCCGCGCCGACGGCGACGACGGAGGCCGGGAACCCGGGCTGCCCGACCGCGTCGAGCACAGCCTGCAGCAGCGTGCCGGAACCGGACGCGAGCACGACGATCTTCACCGGAGTGGGCAGTTCCAAGCGGCTGGCCAGAACGGGCTCCTTGCACGGCGGTACGCCTCGGGCGCACGGCGCTTCACCAGGTCGCCCCAACCCTAACGGTCGTCCTCGGCGGGCTTCGCGTCGCCGGAGTCCTCGGTGGACTCGGTCACAGCCTCCGGCTCTTCGGCGGGGGTTTCGGGCTCGGCTTCGGCCTTGTCCTCGGTCGCGGCGGCCTCGGTTTCCGGCTCGTCCTCCGGCAGGTCGAGGCCCAGTTCGGCGTCGGCCTCGGCGTCGAAGTCCTCGTCGTCCGGGGAGTCTTCGGCGACTTCAGTCTCTTCGGAATCTTCGGCCAGGTCCGAGTCTTCTTCGGCGTCTTCGGCTTCCTCGTCCGCAACGTCCTCATCGGACTCGGCATCCTCAGCCGCATCCGGCTCGGCTTCGGCTTCCGGCTCCTCGTCCTCCACCTCAAGCGAACCGACCGGCCGCATCGGAGAGTGCGCCCCCGCGAAGAACGCCACGAACCCCGCCGGAATCACGATCCAGCAGAACGCCACGATCGAGGCCACCCCGACCGGCACGCTGACCGGGTCGAACGGACCGTCGCCGAGCCGTCCGCCGGCGAGCGTGCCCAGCAGCACGCAGCCGAACCCGACGACCGCGCCCGCGACGACCACGACCCGCAGCCGCGCCGCCGGGTCCTCGTCCACCGCGCGGACCGACCAGCCGACCAGCACCCCGACCGCCAGCGGCAGCACCAGCAGCACCGGCCACCACGACGCGGCGTGCTCGGGAATGCCGCCGAGCAGCGGAACCCCGGGTACCGAACCGCCGCGGTAGCCGATGAGGTGCACGTCGAGAGTGCCGATGCTGAACCCGGGCCCGCTCACGAACGACATCGCGGCGACCACGGCGTTCGGCAGATACAGCACGGAAAGCAGGAACAGCCCGAAGCTGCCGCCGAACGACGGCTCGAACAGGCTGGACACCGTGCGCGCGGACAGCGCCGTGGCGGCGGTCAGCGTCAGCGCGCCCGCCGCCAGCAGCGCGAACAACCCGAGCAGGCCCGCCCGCAAACCGCGAAGGGCCAGCGGGTCGAGCCGATCGGCGAGCACCTGCGGCATCCCGAACCGGCGAAGCACCCCGCCGGTAGCCGCGAGTCCGGAGAGCACGGCGGGCACCACCGCGGCGAGCCAGAAGTTCGCCCGTACCGGTTCGCCGATCGACAGCAGCGAAATCAGCACGCCGAACACCAGATGTGCGCCGGAAATCGTGGCGATCAACGGAACCGTGTGCCGCAGCCGGGCGCAGCGCAGCCGTCGCACCGCCTTGGCCGCCGCCCTCGCGACCAGCAGCACCACGCCGACGGTCGGCAGCAGCGGCAGCATCCCGAGCGGATGCCCGCCGATCCCGAGTTCGACCTGGTAAGCGGCGAGCCAGCCAGGCCCCGCCGACAGCAGCACGCCGCCCACGGAGAAGACCGCGTGCTGGGCGGTCAGGGTGACGAGCGCGAGCAGCGTGGCGACCACCGCGTAGCCGGTGACGAGCGGGCCGAGCGCCGCGGCGAGCAACACCCGGAACCGGGGTACATCCTGGTCAAGGGAGTCGCCCACCGGCTCGTCGCCCGCGGGGCGTCCGGGACTGGTGAGCACCTGCATGTCCCCGACCATGACATCCGCGCTCGGCCGTCCGGGTGAGGCACGCCGCCCGGCGGACGTGGCGAATCCAACGCCCACCCGGTCGTGGCACGAGGGCAATAAAAACACCCGCTGTGACACGGAGAGTCACAGCGGGTGGGTAATGCGAAGGGGTATCAGCCTTGCTGTCCGAAACCTCCGGGCGGCGTGCCCGGTT
Organism: Amycolatopsis sp. NPDC003676; assembly: GCF_053587275.1. NCBI lineage: Bacteria > Bacillati > Actinomycetota > Actinomycetes > Pseudonocardiales > Pseudonocardiaceae > Amycolatopsis > Amycolatopsis sp. NPDC003676. Next base: position 24,344 of record NZ_JBSFNS010000054.1, on the reverse strand, counting down.
TGTTCTGGTCGGCGGGCGGCTGGAAGAACTGGCCCTGCTGCGGCGCGTACGTCGTAGCCTGTCCGCCCGGCGGCGGCGTGGCGGGCGGCTGCTGCGGGGACGGCGGCTGCTGTCCCGGAGCCTGCTGCGGCGACTGCTGGCCGGGAGCAGGCTGGTACTGCGTCGCCTGGTACTGGCCCGGCTGGCCGTAGGGCTGCTGGTACGCCGGGGCGGCCGGCTGCGCCGTCGGCGGCTTGAGCACGCCGTACTCGAACAGCAGCACGGCGACCGCCGCGGCCATCTGCAGGAGACCGAGGATCAGCACCACGATCACGATGGCAGACGTTCGCCCGGAGATGACCGCGTCGAGCGCGCCCAGCCCGCCGAGCACGCTGAACAGCGCGGCGAACGGCAGCGTCTTCGGCCCCTTGGGCAGCAAATTCATCGCCGACAGCAGACCGCCGACGAGCAGGAACAGAATGGCCTGGCTGGCGGTGCCCGCTTCGGTGGCGAAGCCGAGGAAGTACTGCACCAGCCCGAGCCCGGCCACGCCGAGGGACAGCAGCAGCGGAAGGTTCGGCGGCGTTCCGGCGCCCGAGGCAGGCGGGCCCTGCTGGGGCTGGGGCTGCTGCGGGAACCCGCCCGACGGGGGCGGTCCCTGGGACGGCTGGCCCTGCTGGGGGTAGCCGGGCCCGCCACTGGGGAAGGTCATCGGAAGGTCTCCTGTCTCATCGACCGGCGGTTCGAGATCCTGCGGTGCCCGGGCGCGCCGGCGGCGTCCCCCGCTCACGAGTGACTGCACGCTAGCGCATCCGCCCTTGGCGTCCGCGAGGTTGGACGCACCGAGCGCCGGATCGGTTGCGGGCGGAAACGACGAAGGCCGGGCACCGTGTCGGTGCCCGGCCTCCGCCGTTGGAGTCGCTGCTGGTCAGCCGAGGCTGTTGTACAGCTCGCGCGCGAGAACCGCGGTCTCGCTCGGGGTCTTGCCGACCTTGACGCCGGCGGCCTCGAGGGCCTCCTTCTTCGCCGCGGCGGTGCCCGACGAACCGGAGACGATCGCGCCCGCGTGGCCCATCGTCTTGCCCTCAGGGGCGGTGAAGCCCGCGACGTAGCCGACGACCGGCTTGGTCACGTTCTCCTTGATGTAGGCCGCGGCGCGCTCCTCGGCGTCGCCGCCGATCTCGCCGATCATCACGATGACCTTGGTGTCGGCGTCCTTCTCGAACGCCTCGAGGGCGTCGATGTGGGTGGTGCCGATGACCGGGTCGCCGCCGATGCCGACCGCGGTCGAGAAACCGATGTCGCGCAGCTCGTACATCATCTGGTAGGTCAGCGTGCCCGACTTCGACACGAGACCGATCGGGCCGCCCTGGGAGATGTCGGCCGGGATGATGCCCGCGTTCGACTTGCCGGGGCTGATCACGCCGGGGCAGTTCGGCCCGATGATCCGGGTCTTGTTGCCGGTCGCGACCGCGTGCGCCCAGAAGTAGGCCGAGTCGTGCACCGGGATGCCCTCGGTGATGACGACGGCCAGCGGGATCTCGGCGTCAATCGCCTCGATGACCGCGTCCTTGGCGAACTTCGGCGGCACGAAGATGACCGACACGTCGGCGCCGGTCTCCTTGATGGCCTCCTCGACCGTGCCGAACACGGTGAGGTCCTTGCCCTCGATGGTGACCGTCTGGCCGGCCTTGCGGGCGTTGACGCCGCCCACGATGTTGGTGCCGGACTTCAGCATCTTGGTCGCGTGCTTCATGCCCTCGGAGCCGGTGAGCCCCTGGACGATGACCTTGCTGTTCTCGTTGATCAGGATCGACATCTCACGCACCTGCCGCGGCGAGCTCGGCAGCCTTGTCGGCCGCGTTGTCCATTGTGTCCACCACGGTGACCAGCGGGTGGTTCGCGTCGGCCAGGATCTGACGACCCTCGACGACGTTGTTGCCGTCCAGGCGGACGACCAGCGGCTTGGTGGCCTCGTCGCCCAGGATCTTCAGCGCCTCGACGATGCCGTTCGCGACCGCGTCGCACGCGGTGATGCCGCCGAAGACGTTCACGAACACGCTCTTGACGTCGGTGTCGTTGAGGATGACGTCCAGCCCGGCCGCCATGACCTCGGCCGACGCGCCGCCGCCGATGTCGAGGAAGTTGGCGGGCTTCACGCCGCCGTGCTTCTCGCCCGCGTACGCCACGACGTCCAAAGTGGACATCACGAGGCCCGCGCCGTTGCCGATGATCCCGACTTCGCCCTCGAGCTTGACGTAGTTGAGGTTCTTGGCCTTGGCCTTCGCCTCGAGCGGGTTCTCGGCCTGCTTGTCGACGAGCTCCTCGTGCGCCGGGTGGCGGAAGGCGGCGTTCTCGTCGAGGGTGACCTTGCCGTCGAGGGCGATGATCTTGTCCTGCGGGTCGCGGACCAGCGGGTTGACCTCGACCAGGGTGGCGTCCTCGGAGACGAAGGTCTCCCACAGCTTCACCACGACGTCGGCGGCCTCGTCGATGATCTCGGCCGGGAAGTTGCCGGCCTTCAGGATCTCGAGCGCCGTCGCCTTGTCGACGCCCTTGATCGCGTCGACCGGGATTTTGGCGAGCGCGTCCGGGCGCTCGACCGCGAGCTGCTCGATCTCCATGCCGCCCTCGGACGACGCCATCGCGAGGAAAGTGCGGTTGGCGCGGTCGAGCAGGAAGGAGAAGTAGTACTCGGACGCGATGTCCGAGGCTTCCGCCACCAGCACGCGATGCGTGATGTGGCCCTTGATGTCGAGGCCGAGGATGGCTTCCGCCTTTTCCTTCGCCTCGTCGGGCGTCTGGGCCAGCTTGACGCCGCCCGCCTTGCCCCGGCCGCCGACCTTCACCTGCGCCTTGACGACGACCTGGGTGCCGATCTGCTCCGCGGCGGCCTTGGCTTCTTCCGGGGTGCTTGCCACGGCGCCCGGCAGAACCGGTACTCCGTGGGCGGCGAAGAGATCCCTCGCCTGGTACTCGTAGAGGTCCACTACTCCAGTCTCCTGACGACACGCCACTGTGGTGGTCCGTTTTCCGGACCGCGCTGTCGGACCAGTCGAGGTTAGCGACCAGCGCAGACGCAGGGGACGCCGCACCTGGTGAAGTCGGTCACCGTGCGCGGTCAGAGGGTGTGCCGAGGGTGTGAGACCGCCCACCGACAAGCATTTCGGCGGCCTTTTCGGGGCTTTCCTCGCCGAGTTCGATCACTTCGGTTCCGGGGAGCGCTTCAGCGAGATCCTCGGGCATTGGACCGCCGAGGAGGCCCAGAATGTCTGGATCCTCCTGTTCGGTTGTCCGGACGATCTTTTCTGTCGTGTCGAGGTGTCCAACGTGGACGACTTCGAGACCGGCGTCGCGCAGCATTCGCGCCAGGGGAATTGCCGCGGTTTCTTCAGCCAGCTCCACTAGGACGACGCGCCGCGGGCTCACTTCTTCGCACCGGCAGCCGCGGTGACAGCGGCGACCACTGCCGCTGCTGTCGCGGCGAGCCCGAGCCAGAACCCCGCGCCCGGCTTCGCTGTTTGGAACAGGGAACTGACCAGTGGAATCTCGGCGACGTGCAAGGCGAGAAGCACCGCCGCTCCAGTCAATCCCGCCGCCGCGGCACCGGGTCGCGAACGCACGCTCAACCCGAGCGTCCCGAGAACGACAAGCACCGCGGCGAGCAATCCCCACGACGGAGTGTCGAAATCGGACCAGAGACCGGGCGGCGCGTAATCCTGCGCGGTGAACACCGGCGTGCCGAATGTCGCGATCGCCAGCACAGCGGTGATTCCGGCCGGAATCAGCACTCGGGAGCGCGGCCCTTCGGTACCGGTGTCGTCGCGTTCCACGACGCCGGTCACCACCGCGGCCAATCCGGTCAGCCCGGCGAGCCCCAGCGCGATCGCGGTGAAAACGGCTCCCGCGCCGAGGTGGTAACTGATCGCGCCGCCGAGCCCGCCGAGTCCCGTCGCTTCGGAGGCAGTGATGGCGGTACTGAGCACAGCCGTTCCCGCGAGAACGACGCCAGCCCACAACACCGCGAGCACCCCGCGCGCGAACGACGCGGTACGGCTTGCGAGAAGGAAAGGTGTTGGCAGCACGACAAGAATTGCCGCGATCAGCAGTTGCAGCCGGGCCGGGCTGTCCGTGCTGTTGCCGAGTTGCGGGGCTAATGCGCCGATCGCCGCCGCGATTCCGGTCAGCAATGCCAGCAACGCGGTGAGCGCACGCCAGATCGTGAGCCCTGGGACGCGGGCCTCGCCGGCCAGGTCGGTGCGTTCGGTTTGGGTCTGCTGCGGTGTCGCGAGTGGAGTGAGGACGAGGACCAGCACCATCGGCACGACGGCGAGATACGCGCCCGTCGAGACTCCCAGCCCCGGCACGGCCAGCCCGGCGACGAACGTCGGCACCGCGACGGCCAGCACCGCCGCGACGATCCCGCCGAGCGTCCCGCGAGCGACGCCGTCGGATCCGGCGAAAACCCCGAGCACCGCGGCGACTGGCAGCGCGCCAGCGAGGAGAAGGTAACCGGCGAGCGCTAGCCCTGGCCCCTCAAACGCTGACCGGGCAAGGAGAAACGGATCGTCGGAGAGGACCGGGGTCATCAGCAATCCGACCGCGGCGACTACGGCGAGCAGCGGAATGATCAACCGCCAGCGGCGTTTGTCGTCGCCTCCGGCGATCTCGTTGCGCTCACGAACGACCTGCGCGGCCACGATCCCGGCGACGAGCGTCAGCAGGTGCCCGGCGATCAGCAGCCAGAACCCGATGCCTACGCCGCTGCGGTCGAGCAGACTGTCTGGGAGATACAGCTCGGGGCGGATGGTTTTGGAGCCGTTGACGAGGAATTGGAGATCGAGAATCAGCCGTCCCGGCGCGAGAGCGGCGAGACCGGTGACGAGACCGGCGGCCAGCCCGTGCCGCCCGCTGCGAGCCGCCGCGAACGCGATCCCGGTCGGGACTACGGCGAGGATGACGAGAAGCGGCCAGGAGAGGTAGCCCGGCCCGGCATCGGGCGAGACCGGGGCGATGGCGCCGGCGGCGAGGGCCAGGGCACCGAGACCGAGGAGAGCGGTGGCGGCTCGGAGCCTTGGCGAGGGGGTTTGGTCGGTGAGATCCAGGAGGGTCTCGCCTTGGCCCGAATCTTGGCTTGGGTCTTGGCTCGAGTCTCGGCGGCTGGGGATGGTGCGGGGCGCTGACCTCCGCTCGACCGGGTCAGCGTCGGAGTTTTGCCGGCTGGACACGCCTGCCGGAGTGGCCTGGTCGCTCGGTCGCGCGGCTGCCGCGTCTCCTCGGCCGGACTGAGTGGCCGGGTCCTTCTTCGCGGGCTCGCCGCTGCCGGACGGGGCAGCTGAGCTTTCCGCGATTGCCTCGGCCCCGCGGGACGAGTCGGCTGAGCTTTCCGCTGACTGCGGCTCGCCACGGTCGCGCGAGCCTCCGCCAGAAGTCGCTCCGCCCAGACGAGATCCCTCGGCGGGGCTTCCAGAGGAAGCCTCCTCGCCACGATCGAGCGAACTCCTGCGGCTAGGCGGCGAGTCTTCCGGTCTTCCCACCGACCTCGGCTCATCGCGACCGGACGAGTCGGCCGGCCCCTCAGCGGAAGTCTTCCCGCCGCGACGGGACGAGTCGGCTGGATCCGATTTCGCGCGACCGGCGTCGCGACGGGCTCGGGCGCGGGCGGCGGCCTTGCGCTCGGCGAGGCTGGGACGCCGGGATCCGGCGGGACGGCCCGGGGTGTCCGGGGCGGAGTCGCCGTCGGGAGGCTCTGGGGTCGGCGGAGTCATCGCTCGCGACGCTAGCAAGGACCGGTCCCGGCAGGCGGACGGCAGGGCCGCCTCGACCAGGCCGGAACGCACTTGCGGGTGAATTCGGCGTCGGATGAACCTCCGGCGGTCCCCGCGCGTCTGACAGGTGCGAAGAAAAATCCTCCGATCCGCGTAAGAGGGGCGTGGGCCGGAGGTCTCGACGGCAGAGAGACCGAAGGGCCGGAGGGAGCGTCGAGGAAAAACTTCGGGGAAGTCGCGTAAGGGAGAGTCGTTCGGGGCGTCACTCCGGCACGGGACGAGGTGCGGGGACACATCGCGGGGGCGATGGACGAGGTCGGATGCCTGTTCGTGGCAGGCGCCCGACCAGGCCGCGGCGGGGAGGCCGCGGCGGGTGCCGGCAGGTCGTGGGGACGACTTGCCGGGACCGAGGTGGAGATGGCCGAGACCTGCCGGGGAGGGCAGGTGAACGGCCGCATCGCGGAGGGGAGCCGCGATCTCCGTCCCTGTCAGGCCGGGGAGGGCCTGACAGGGACGGAGTCGGCCAGGGCTTGCCGGGGGCAGGCACGGCCGGGTCGCGGACGAATCCGCGACGGGCACTGGCAGATCGTGGGGACGATCCGCCGGGTACGGGGATGGCCGGAGCTTGCCGGGGAGGGCAGGTGCCAGCCGGGTCGCGGAGAGATCAGCGACAGCCAAGCCAGCACGCGGGGAATCCTGGCGATCCGGGGAGCCGGGCCGCAAGGATTGGCCGGGCAGGGCGCTGGTGCAGTCGGGGCAACACACAGACCTGGCCTCGACCTGCGGCCCAGGCAGCTCGGGGCGGGAAAGATCCGTCGCCGGACGGTAGCTCGAGGTCGCGAGGCGAAGCCGTCAAAGAGTGTCCGATGGACCTGGCGTGCGAGTGAGCGGCATCACAGATATCTAGGTGAAACTGCTTCAACGCGCCCGGGCGGCCGGTTATTTCGTCCGCTAAGCCGCCAGGAGGGCTTCAGCGGCGTTGGGCCATCCGAAGGTATGTGACTCAAGCCACATCCAGCGAAGTAGTTCCCGATTAACTTTGGGTAGTTTCCACAGCTAGAAGCTCGATGCGTGCCACTCGTTCGGCCGAAAGCCCGGTGGCGCCTTGCTCATTGAGGCACCGCTTCGTTACTGTCCTGCGGTCCCCATTACAGTCAGGTCACGAAGCAGAACGCTGAGCGAATCACCCCCGAGGTTCGTTCACGGGATCCCCCGCCCGAGTTCTCTTCCGCCCGACTCCCCGACGATGGAAGGCCCTGTCTTGGCTTCACACCGCTCCCCCGGCGGCCAAGCCCCTTCCCCGGCGCTGAAAGACGCACTGGACGGTGCAGTCATCCGCGTCCGGGGACAGCACCGCATCTCCCCGCCCTCCTCCGCCCTTCGCGGGCGGGTCGTGGTCGCCGCCGTCGCGGCTGGCGCGTTCGCCGCAGCCGCCGCCGGGCAGACCCTCAAGTCCACCAGCGGCGGGGATTCCGACGCCGCGGTCACCCCGCTCGCCAACGCACAGAACGCGAGCGCCTCGTTCACCCTCGGCAGCGCGGGCTCCGGGGGAGCTCCCGAACTGCTGCCGACCGGCCACGCCGTCGACGCCTCCGCCGAAGCCGCGAAGATGGCCGACAGCGCCAAGGTCACCAAGGCCCGCGTGCAGGCGGAAACCGAAGCCGCGCGCCAGGCCGCCGAAGAGGCTGCCCGCCCGAAGACCTGCATGCCCGCGCACGGCACGTTCACCTCCGGTTTCGGTGCCCGCTGGGGCACGAGCCACCTCGGCATCGACATCGCCAACTCGATCGGCACCCCGATCTACGCCGCCTCCGACGGCACCGTCATCCAGGCCGGCCCCGCCAGCGGTTTCGGCCTCTGGGTACGCGTCCAGCTCGACGACGGCACCATCCAGGTCTACGGCCACATGAACAGCTTCTCGGTCCGCGAAGGCCAGAAGGTCAAGTGCGGCGAGCAGATCGCCGAGATCGGCAACCGCGGCGAGAGCACCGGCCCGCACCTGCACTTCGAGGTGTGGCAGGACGGCAGCAAGAAGATCGACCCGCGCCCGTGGCTCGCTGCCCGCGGCGTGAACGTCAGCTGATCTTCGCTTCTCGCCCGTCAGGCAATGGGCGCGGTGGCATCCGCTGCCGCAGGACGATCGCCAACTGAGCCTGAACCGCGCGGATCACCCGCTGGCCAACCGCTGCACTGGCTTTGCCGCCGCACGATGGTCGCCGCCTGAACTCGAACCGCGCTTCTCGCCGGTCAGGCAGCCAGCTGGACTCAGCTTCCGCACGACGGTCTCGATCGAGTCTGGCCCGCATGCTTCGTACGCCAGACAACCGGTGCACCAGTTGCCGCGACGATCGCCGACGAGCTTGAACTGCGCGAGTCACCTGTGCGCACAGCGGCGGAATCTGCTTTGCGCACGGGAAAACTGATGCTGCTGAACCACGCCGCGAGTGGGAAGTCCGCGTGCTTGCGGCAGAACATCGATCAATCAGGCTCGCTTTCGTCGCAGTGCATCAGGTGGAAGTCGCCCTGAACAACTCGGTGGCGCAGGGAATCCTCGGCGATCTTTGCCTGGCGATGTGTGGGCATCCGAGCTAGGCCGCCAGGTGTGCGTATCACGGATCGTTGCCAGGAAGGCGACGGACGAAATAGGCGACTGCTACCCGCCACACGGTGCACAGGTCCGCGCGTCTTCGCCACGGCATCCATCGCGCGATCCCCTCGTCGGCGCGCGACGTTCCTCCGCAGACGACGCATCTGCCGTCTGGCCCTAATGCGTGTTGCCTCAGCAACGCGCGCCATGCTGCGGCCAGCCGCGCCACATCCCCTGGCGCGTCCCGAGCTGGCCGGGCTGCCGTCCCCACAGCAACCGTCCCCGCGACTCTCCTCAAGTACTCCTGTACCCCGGCGGCAAATACCCCAAACAGCACCGCATCCATCCCCTGCGTCCCTTCACACAGCATACCGCATTTCATCGAACTTGTGTTCGATGAAGCCAAGTATGCCGGAGAGGACCGACAAGATCGGGTGGATCGCTGGGGAGTTCACTCGGTCCGGCGAAAGATGTCCAGAACGGGGCAGGAGAAGGCATCCGGGCCTGGATCCGGCTCCGGCTCCGGCTCCGGCTCCGGCTCCGGGCACGCTCGCTGCATGTTGTGAGCACGGACAGCATCAGACGCCAGCGAGTTGAGGGGTCAGCGCTCGGTGAGGCATCCAGTAGCGGCGCGGCGGATCGTGCGGAGGCAGAGACGGAGACGAGGGTTGTGCCGGGTATCGGCGTAGCCAGTCCCTGCGGAGGCGAAGCATCCTGGAGCAACCCGCGGAGCAGCGGCGGCACGGGGATGACCTCGTCCGCGAGACCGGCGAGCGCAGCGGCGGGTGTTGGAGGCACAGCCCGGCTCGACCTGCTCGACTCTGCTGGCGGGCGGGATCGCGGAGAATCCGGCCCAGGACACGGGCCTAGCCGACAAGAAGCCATCAAGCGACACACCCCGGCACCCGGCACCCGGCACCCGGCACCCGGCACCCGGCACCCGGCACCCGGCACCCGGCACCCGGCACCCGGCACCCGGCACCCGGCACCCGGCACAGAGGATCAGACCACCGGGACCGCAGCAGCGCACGATCCGCGGGCAAGAGTCAGAGTTTCACCATCGGCACGCTGCCGATCAGCATCAACCGGACCTTGCCCGAAGCTCCGAAGTCGATCGTCGCCGTCGCGCGCGGGCCGATGCCGTCGCAGGAGATAACCGTGCCCAGGCCGTACTTGTCGTGGCTCACCCGGTCTCCGACGTCCAGCTTCAGGGCCACCGTCTCCTTCCAGCCCTTCCCGAACGGCGAGCTCGAAGTCGTCGACGTCGAGGACCGGCGGCCCCACGTCGTCGCGGCGCGCGGGCCCGACGAGGAACCGGAAGAGGAGCCGAAGTTTCCGAAGCCGGGCGAGGACGGTTCCAGGCGCCGCCAGTCGACGAGGTCTGGCGGCAGCTCGTCCAGGAAGCGGGAGGCCGGGTTCATCTGCGGCTGTCCCCAGGCCGACCGAGTCAGCGCCCGCGACACGTAAAGTCGTTGCCGCGCACGGGTAATCGCCACGTAGGCCAGGCGGCGCTCTTCGGCCAGCTCCGCGGGATCGCCCAGGGCGCGCATGTGCGGGAAAACTCCGTCTTCCCAGCCGGTACAGAAGACGACCGGGTACTCCAGGCCCTTCGCCGTGTGCACGGTCATCAAAGTGACCACGCCCGCGCCGCCGTCGCCTTCCTCGCCGCCGTCTGAGGCGGGGATCGAGTCGGCGTCCGCGACCAGCGAAACCCGCTCCAGGAAAGCGGGAAGCGAACCGGGGGCGGGGACGCCGTCGTCCAGGACCAGTTCCGCGTTTTCGTCGTTGGTGACCTCGGCGGTGAACTCGGCGAATTCGCGCGCCACAGTCACCAATTCGGTGAGGTTTTCGACGCGCGACGCGTCCTGCGGGTCGTCCGATTCCTCGAGTTCCGCGCGGTAGCCGGTGCGCTCCAGGACCGCTTCGAGCAGGTCGTGCACCTCGGTGCCGGACGACGCCATCTCCTGCAGTTCGTCCAGCAGCGTCACGAATCCGGTGATCGCCTTGGCCGAGCGCGGGTTCAGCAGCGCCACCTTGTCCTCGACCGCATCGCGCAACGCGGCCCAGAACGAGATCCGTTCCCGTTCCGCGTGCGTGGCCACAACTGCTTCGGCACGGTCGCCGATGCCGCGTTTGGGGACGTTGAGAATCCGCCGCAGGCTGACCGTGTCGTCCGGGTTCGCGAGGACGCGCAGGTACGCGATCATGTCCCGCACTTCGCGCCGCTCGTAGAACCGCACGCCGCCGACGACCTTGTACGGCAGGCCGAGCCGGATGAAGATTTCCTCGAACACTCGCGACTGGTTGTTGGTGCGGTAGAACACCGCCACATCCGAGTAGTCCGCCTCGCCCTTCTCCGCCAGCGAGTCGATCTCCCCGGCGACGAACGCGGCCTCGTCGTGGTCGTTGTCCGACACGTAGCCGACGATCTTCTCGCCGTCGCCCGAATCGGTCCACAGCCGCTTGGCGCGCCGGTTGGGGTTGCGCGCGATCACCGCGTTGGCCGCGGACAGGATCGTTTGCGTGGAGCGGTAGTTCTGCTCCAGCAGAATCGTGTGCGCGTTCGGGAAGTCGCGTTCGAATTCCTCGATGTTGCGGATGGTCGCGCCGCGGAAGGCGTAGATGGACTGGTCCGCGTCGCCGACCACGCACAGTTCGGCGGGCTCGATCCCGGTATCCGTGGCCTCGGTGCCGGCCAGCGCGCGCACCAAGGTGTACTGCGCGTGGTTGGTGTCCTGGTACTCGTCGACCAGGACGTGCCGGAAGCGCCGCCGGTAGTACTCCGCGACGTCCGGGAACGCTTGCAGCAACGACACGGTCCGCATGATCAGGTCGTCGAAGTCGAACGCGTTCGCGCTCGCCAGCCTGCGCTGGTACTCGGTGTAGACCTCGGCGACCCGGCGCTCCAGGTCGTTGGCCGCCTTCGAGGCCGCCTCGTCCGGATCGACCAGTTCGTTCTTCAGGTTCGAGATGTGCACCGCGAGCGTGCGCGCGGCGTACTTCTTCGGGTCGATGTCGAGATCCCGCGCCACGAGCGTGATGAGCCGCTTCGTGTCGTCCGAGTCGTAGATGGAGAAACTCGACGACATGTCGAGGGTTTTCGCCTCACGGCGCAGGATTCGCACGCACATCGAGTGGAACGTGGACACCCACATCGCGTTCGCGCGTTTGCCGACAAGCGCCGCTACGCGTTCGCGCATCTCGGCGGCGGCCTTGTTGGTGAACGTGATCGCCATGATCTCGCCCGGATGCACTCCGCGCTGCCCGAGCAGGTAGGCGATCCGGCGCGTGAGCACGCGCGTCTTGCCCGATCCGGCTCCCGCGACGACCAGCAGCGGACCTCCGGCGTGCGTCACCGCCTCGCGCTGGGCGGGGTTGAGGTCCTCGAGCAGGTCTGCGGTTCCCGGCCGGGCAGCGCGGGCGGGCGGGTCTGCGGGGAGATCGAAGAGGGTGTCCATCGTCTGTCAACGCTACCCCGGGGGTACGACAGTCCCGGAACAGCCACGGGGTCGGCCTGCGCTTGCCGACGTACGCCGCAGTGTCGCCTCGCGTCCGACGCGCGAGGCCGCCGCGGCGCGGAGCATCGAACGGCATGGACGACAAGATTCCCGCCCGGCTGAGGGCTTCCGACGGCGACCGCGAGCGCGTCGCCGAGACCATCCAGGCCGCCGGTTCCGAAGGACGGCTCACGCTCGAAGAGGTGGAAGAGCGGCTGCGCGCGGTCTACGCCGTCCGCTACACCGACGAACTCGGCGAACTCACCTCAGATCTTCCCCGCCCGGAGCCAGTACGGCCGCGCGGCGGCGGCTGGCCGCTCACCCGAACCGCCTTGCGCGACCATCCGGCGTTGCGCGTTCATCTCGGGATCGTCGTGGTGCTCGCGACCTTGCTGATCGTCCGCTGGGCCGTCGGCGGCGCGCTGTTCTTCTGGCCCGCGATGCCGTTGTTCTGGCTGTTCATCAGCCTTGTGCTGCACGCGCGGGTGCGGGCGTTCCGGCGGCGACCGGGTGCGCCTGTGCCATACTGAAAGCGTGCGGCACAGCAGCGAGCGATTTTTTTACGGGACCCGGACTCCGGCTCCCGTGATCGCGTAGTGCCCCACCCGCCATCACCCGCAGCCCCGGAGTCCACTGGACCCGGGGCTTTCGCCGTCCCTGGGCCACAGGGAGTCCGGACTTCAGAGAGGTCCCGATGAACGCGCAGACGCAGAACGCCGACGGACAGCCTTCCGAGCACACGTCGGCGGGCGAAGACATCTCGTCGCTTCGCGAGGAGATCGACTTCCTCGACTCCGAAATCCTCCGGCTCGTGAAGCGCCGGGTAGAGGTGTCGAAGACCATCGGCGCGGCCCGGATGGCCGCGGGCGGCACGAAAATCGTCTACAACCGCGAGATGGACGTGCTGGCGCGTTACCGCGAACTGGGTCCGGAGGGCCGTCAGCTCGCGATGCTGCTGCTGAACCTCGGCCGCGGCAGGCTGGGCCGCTGACGCGGTATCCGGGGCATCCCCGATTCGCGCCGCACGGAAACCGGGCAGACTGGACACATGATTAACATCATCGCCGTCATCATCGCGATCGCGAGCGTGCTGGCGTCCCTCGGCCACGTCGGCTACCTCGCGATGCTGAACAACGCGGCGGGCAAGCGGGCGGGCGGGGCTCCGGTGGCGCAGTACGTGCGCAGCCGCTGGGCGCTGGCCGGCGGCGCCACCGCGGCCTCGCTGTTCGCCTGGCTGCTCACTTCCGGCAACGTCGTGCTGGACATCCTCGCCATCGTCATCGCGGTCGGTAGCGGCGCGACGTCGGTGAAGGCCCTCCAGTCGACGCAGGCGAAGTACCGCAGCGGCGGCTGATTAGCCCCCGAACTGGGGAAATACCGGGCGGCATGCTGCGCTGCGTGACGTGCCGCCCGTTCGGGCGCGCCCGGTCGAGTGAAACCGGTGCAAGTTGCAGGATGGGTGAAGACATTCGCCTGCCGGTTTCCTACTGTGAAGTCCGTGAGGACCCTGGCGTTTACGCCGGGCTATGCCCGGAGGACGCGCGGGAGCTGCGGCTCTGCGCGCCGTTCTCCGCGTGCGCGTGCATTTGCGCGGGAGTTCGCAAGTGACGACGCAAGCGTCGTTCTCTTCCTCCCTGCTCCGTTCGGGTTGACGACGGCCCCGGTGCCGTCACGCCCCTCTCGCGGAGGGGTCGGACCGGCATGACGGGAAACACGATGGGCGGTCCGCGGCACGCTGACCGTCCCGGCGCGGTGTCGGACGCCGAGGTCACCGTCCCCGGACGGCACCGCGTCCGCGCCGACGGCACCTGGACTCCCGTGGTGCCCGCCCGCTCCGCCGGTCATCACCGGCACCGCAACGGCGGCGGCCCGGCCGCTCCGGTGCAACGCGGCAGCGAGAACCCGCAGCAGCGCGGCGCACCGGCCCCGCGCGCGAACCGGGCGCCCGACGACGGGAACCGCCCGGCCCCGAACCAGCCGGTTTTTCCCACCGCGAGCGGCACGTTGCCGATCGGCGAGCCTCCGCTGCCGCAGCCGCAGCGCCGCCGGGCTCCGGTCGAGCCGCAGGGCCGCCGGGCCCCGGTCGAACGCCGCCAGGCCTCCGTCCCGGATCGGCTGGCCGAGCCCCGCCAGAACGTCGTTCCCCCCGTCGAACCGCAGCGCCGCCAAGCCGCCCCGCCTGCCCGGCAGCCGGAATCCCAGAGCCGCCGCGCCGAATCCCGCGCCGCCTTCGCGCCCCCGCAGGACCGAATCCCCGAGGAGCACCGCGCTTTCGCTCCGCAGGAGAGCGCGCTCCCCCAGCCGACCCGGCGCACCCGGCAGGAACGCGTCGCCACCACCTCAGCCGCGCTGGCCAACCGGCCGGAAAGCCCTCGCGAACGCGTCGAGCTGAACCCGGTCGCGGAAGAGCCTCCCCGGCGCCAGCGCGTCACCCTCGGCGAGCCCGCCGTCTCGAAGCAGGAGACGCAAGAGCAGCAGGACGACGAGGTGCGCGTGTACGCCGCGCCGCTGCTGGACGGACTCGGCACGTTCGACCTCGGCTCGGTGCCCGCGTCGGTCACCCCGCCGAAGACCTGGCGCAAGGCCGCGTGGTTCGCCACCGGCGCGTCCGGCGCGGTGGTCGTCGGACTGCTGTTCGCCGGGACGTTCCTGGTCGGCGGGCCCACCACCACGACGACCGACGCGGTCGGTGGCGGCGGCTGGCCCGGCAGGCAGAACGGCGGCAACCCGAACCTCAGCGCTCTCATCCCGAACGGGCAGCACGGCGGGGTCGGCGGCAACGTTCCGCGCAGCGGGGCCAGCACCAGCCCGGACGGCGTCACCTCGGACAACGGCACGCACCCGCAGCAGGGCACCGGCCCGAGCAGTTCCGCGAGCAGCAGCTCCGCCGGCACGACCACGTCCGCGGGCCCTGGCACCGGCAGCAAGACGTCCGCGCCGAGCACCACGGACTCGCCCACGTCCAGCGAGCCGCCGGAGAAGCCGCCGGTCACTCCCGCTCAGCGGGAAACGAAGGAACCGCCGTACTTCACCGCCAACGACCCGAACAAGATGGGCAACAACTCGGAGACGTTCTTCAACAACGTCACCACCGACCCGTCGAAGGCCTCGTCGGTCACGTCCGGCGACCTCAAGCAGGAGGGCTCGCAAGGGCTGCGCAAGCGCTACGCCGACGTCGCGTACTTCGAGGTCAAGAAGGTCACCATCGACCCGGAGCACGGCACCACGGTGAACACCGTCGAGGTCACGCACCAGGACGGCAGCAAGAGCACCGAGCAGCGCACGCTCACCTTCGACGACAACGGCAAGATCACCGACGACGGCCGCTGACCAGCACACTGTCTGCAAATGCCGATGCACGTGCGGAGCGGTGAGCGGTTGTTCCCTCGTCCGGTTGGGTGACATAAGCTGCCGTTCGTCGTACGACGGCGGCATTCCGGCGACGGAGTCTGGCGGCCGCCTGTCGGCACAGGGTTACCTGGCGACTACGAGGCCCGGCGCCGACCACGAATCGGCAGTCCGGACCGCCCCGGGGACACCGCCACCGTGTCGTGTCCCGCCCCGAACCCCCAGAGCGAGGATTTTCGTGCTTGAACGGCAGCGAACCCGGCGAGAACCCGACGCCGTGCGCGTCGAGGACGTGATCCCGCCGGAACTGCTCGAGGACGTGGCCGAAGCCGACCGCGAGTATCTCGAGCAGGTGTTCCGCGAACCGCAGAAGTACCTGCCGCCGCGCACCCGCCGCCCGGTCGTCCGGGCCGAGGAGCCCGTCGAAGAGCCCGAGAGCAAGCTCGCCCGCCGCGCGAAGCTGGCCGGGCTCGTCGGGGCTGGCGCACTCGTCGCCGGCGCTGTCGTCACCGCCTCGCTGCTCAGCGGCGGACCGCGGCCCGCCGTTCCGGTCGCCGAGGAAACCGCGATGCCCGCCGGATTCAGCGGCGCGGCGGCGCTCGGCGGCCAGGCCGTCCCTCAGCAGCGCAAGAGCCACTCGTCCGGCGGCACGACGTCGGGGCAGAGCGAAAACACGACGCAGTCCAAGCACACCGATTCCGCGGCCACCACGCCGTCGAATTCGGGTGCCACGACTCCGCAGACCACCTCCGGCACCTCGTCGTCTTCCGCGTCGAGCGCCCCGTCGGCGGCGGAGTCGCACAAGAAGTCCGCCACGTCGTCGGCGGCCGCGCCGGATCCGGTGAAGCTCGAAGCGGTGCGCAAGTTCTACGCCTCGATCGACCACCAGCCGGAGAACGCGCTTTCGCTGCTCGCCCCGAACGTCGCGCGCGGCGAAACGGGCGATCTGGTCCGCGCGTGGAGCGGGGCCGACTCGATCGACGTCCAGGAGATGCACGTCCAGGACGACGGTTCGGTGTTCGCCGTGGCGCTGGTCCACCAGGCCGACGGCACCCTGGTGCGCGTGACCCAATTGTTCGACGTCGTCGAGCAGGATGTGATCTCCCAGGCCCGCGTCCTGTCCGCGGTCTACTCCTGACCTGCACGAACGTGGTTGTGCCGGGTCGGCGGAAGTGTGCCGCGTGCGTGTGCGCAGAGTGAGCGCCTAGCCTTGTCACGGGTCGGTCTCGGCAAAACCGGCGCACGGTCCACAGCAGGTGCCTACGCTCCGGTGCTGCGGCGGGTTCGAACTCACCCCTTTGGGGTAGACAAGTCCCGCCCCGGCAAGTCGGAGCCCCAAAGGGAGGTCGCGTGAGCGACGAGGGTCGTCTGGTCGCCGACCGGTACCGGATCGTCGGAAAGATCGGTTCCGGCGCGATGGGAGCCGTCTGGCGCGCCCACGACGAGGTGCTGGGCCGTACGGTCGCCATCAAGCAGCTTCTGCTCCAGCCGGGGCTGGAGAACCACGAGGCGGAGGACGCCCGGCAGCGCACCATGCGCGAGGGCCGGATCGCCGCGCGGCTGCACCACCCGAACGCGATCACCGTGTTCGACGTCGTCACCGACGACAACGGCCAGCCCTGCCTGATCATGGAATACCTGGCTTCCACCAGCCTGGCGCAGGTGCTGCAGGAAAAGGGCACCTTGCCGCCGCTGGAAGTCGCGCGGATCGGCGCGCAGATCGCCGCCGCGCTGCGCGAGGCGCACGCGGTCGGCATCGTGCACCGCGACATCAAGCCGGGCAACATCCTGCTCGCCGGCAACGGCACCGTGAAGATCACCGACTTCGGCATCTCGCGGGCCAAGGACGACGTCACGGTCACCAAGACCGGGATGATCGCGGGCACCCCCGCTTACCTGGCCCCCGAGGTCGCGATCGGCGGCGACCCCGGCCCCGAGTCGGACGTCTTCTCGCTCGGCTCCACGCTGTACGCCGCCTGCGAGGGACAGCCGCCGTTCGGCCTGTCCGAGAACACGCTGAGCCTGCTGCACGCGGTCGCCGCCGGGCAGATCAATCCGCCGCGGCAGTCCGGTCCGCTGGCGAGCGTGCTCGCGGTGTTGCTGCACCCGGAGACCCAGCACCGGCCCACCGCCGACGAATGCGAGGAACTGCTGTCCGCGGTCGCGCGCGGCGAGACCCCGCTCGGCGGCCCGGACGGCGACACGATGATGGCCTCGTCCTCGGGCACTCTCGGCGCGGCCGCGCTCGGTGCGGCGGGCGGCGCGGCAGCGGCCGGTCTGCTGCACCACGACGACGAGCAGGGCCACTCCGGCACGCTGCTCGACGACCCGGGCGTCACGCAGCAGTACGACCCGAGCGCGCAGCAGTACTACGGCGAGGACCCGTACCCGCCGGGCTCCGGTTACCCGGAGGACGACTACGACGACCACGGCTACCACCAGGACGGCTACCAGGAACCGCCGCTCTACGGCGACCCGAGCCGCAACGGACTCGCCGCCACGCGCGCGGTCCCGGTGCCCGAGCACTACGAGGACGACCCGTACGACGAGGAGCCCGCGCCTCGCACCCGGGTGGTGCAGACCGCGCCCGAGGACGACGAGGACGAGAAACCCGGCGCTTGGAAGAAGCCCGCGCTGATCGGCGGCGTCGTGGTGATCGGCCTGGTCGCGTTGGGCGTGTGGCTCCTGACCCCGGGCAATCCGCCGGACGCCTCGCAGCCGGCTCCGCCCGCTTCGTCGTCCGCGGTCGCGCCGACGTCCGTCACACAGCCGCCTTCGGAAGCAACCACTACGTCCCCGCCTACGTCTTTCCGGGAAAGCTCAACACGAGAGACGCAGTCGACGCGGCACTCGCGGAAGTCCACTACGGCGGAGGACACTCCGACGCAGGAGCAGCCGTCGAAGACGCGGGTGTCTCCGTCGTCGTCGGCGACTAAGCCGAAGCCGTCGGAAACCTCGGCGACGGCACCGCCGACGGGTCCGACCAGCTAAGCGATCCAGGGACAGCATTGAGTTCAGAAGGCAGCATCGTCGGCGAGCGGTACCGGCTCGACCAGCCGATCGGGCGCGGCCGCGCGGGCATCGTGTGGCTCGCGTTCGACACGCGGCTGTTCCGGACCGTCGCCGTCAAACGCATGTACCTGCCCGTCGGCTTGCCGCCGGAGCGCGCCGAACAGGCCCGCGCGATGGCGATGGAAGAGGGCAAGGCCGCGGCCCGGATCGACCATCCGTGCGCGATCACGGTGTACGACGTGCTGCCGGACGGCCAGGACGTGTGGCTGGTGATGGAGTACATCCCGTCGCGCGGGATGTCGGTGTTCCTCGCCGAGCACGGCCGCCTCACCCCGGAGCAGGCCGCGTTCCTGGGCATTCAGCTCGGCGACGCGATGGCGTCGATCCACTCGGCGGGCATCGTCCACCGCACGCTCGAACCGAACACCGTGCTGCTCGCGGACGACGGCAGCGTCAAGCTGACTGACATCGGCATCACCGGCGGCGGTCCGCACGCCGCTTACCGGGCGCCTGAGGTCACCCGAGGCGCTCCTCCGTCGGCAGCTGCGGACGTCTTCTCGCTGGGCGCGACGCTGTACACCGCGGTCGAAGGCGTACCGCCGTTCGGCGACGACGGCCAGTCCCCGGAACGACCTGCCGAGAATGCGGGCCCGCTCGCTGGGGCGTTGCAGAAGATGCTGCGCGCCGACCCGGCAGCCCGGCCGACCATGGACGACACCGTCCACGCGCTGAAGGCGATCACCGTCGGACGCGAGCAGACCGCGTTCATTCCGCCGACCGCGCCCGCGCTGCCGACAGTTCCGGCGTCGCGGCCGGTGCCGACGCAGCAGCCGAATCTGCCCGAGGTCACGCAGCAGATCCAGCCGGACGCCACCCAGCACATCATGCCGCCGCAGCAGCCGCCGATGCCCGCGCAGCAACCGGCTCCGCTCATGCAGCTTCCGGTCCAGCAGGTGCCGCAGGCTCCCGCTCCGCCGCAGCCGATGCAGCAGCAAGCGATGCAGCAGCCGACCGCCCGCTACACGCCCACCCCGGCGCAGCAGGCCGCGTCCGCGCAGGCCGTTCGCGAGAAGGCGGCCGCGCGACGGCGGCTCATCCTGACCATCGCGGCGATCCTGTGCGCGATCCTGATCGGGATCGGCGTTTCGCAGCTGCTGTTCGTCTGAGCCGGCGTCAGGCGACGTTCTCGGTCGCCTCTTGCATGGCTTCGAGGAACGTCTGCACGGCCGGACTGCCCGCGACCCGTGCGGCCACCGCCGCGTGAATGTGCCTGCTCGGCTGCGGATTGCGGACGCGGCGCACGACCACGCCCGGATGCGGCGTGCCCAGGCCTAGCTCCGGGACCAGACCGACACCGAGCCCAGCGGCGATGAATCCTTGTGCGGACGGATAGTCCTCGGACTCGACCACGACGTTCGGGTGGAAACCCGCCGACGCGCAGGCGCCTTCCAGGATCGCCCGGCACGCGCCAGGGATCGGATCGACGCCGACCCACGGTTCGTCGGCAAGATCGGTCAGGTCGAGAACACGTTTGCGGGCCAGCCGATGCGCACGCGGCAGGACCGCGCGGTACGGATCGTCCAGCAGCGGCACCAGCTCAATGCCCCGGCCCGGCTCCGACGGCCTCGGGTACACGATGATCGCCAGGTCAGCGCGGCCTTCTTCGACCTCGGTGAGCGGGTCGCCCGGGTCGATGAGCTTGAGGTCGAGCCATACTCCGGGGTGTTCCCGGCGCAGCGCGGCCACCGCGTACGGCACCATCGTCGCGCCCGCCGTGGCGAAGTAGCGGATGGCGAGCTTGCCGGTGCGGCCTTCCTTCAGCTCGGTGAGCGCGGCCTCGGCTCGGGCTAGCTCCGCGCTGAGCGTCTCGGCGTGTTCGGACAGCAGCGTCCCGGCCGGGGTCGGCTGGACACCGCGGCCGACGCGTTCCAGCAACGGCGTGCCCGCTTCGCGTTCGAGCACCGCCAGCTGCTGGCTGATCGCCGACGGCGTGTACCCGAGATTCCTTGCCGCTGCAGTGATCGAACCGCTCGTGATCACCGCGCGCAGCACCTGCATGCGCCGTACATCGAGCATGCTTTCAATCCTACAGCTTTGCTTAAACGTCCCTGCAGTTATTTTCGCTTGTCCTTACACCTCGCCGCGGCAAAGCTGGCCAGTGAGGCGAAGGAGGAACCTGGGGTGGGCGAGACGAAGACGCTGCTGAGGATCGCGGCGCTCGCGTTGATGTGGGGATCGAGCTTTTTCTGGATCAAACTCGGGCTCGAAGCGCTTTCTCCCGTGCAGCTGGTGCTCGCGCGGCTCGTGCTGGGTGCCGTGGTGCTGCTGGCACTGTGCCTGATCGGGCGGCGGAGCCTGCCGTCGCGACGGAGCACCTGGGGACACCTGCTCGTCGCGGCGTTCTTCCACAATGCCTTGCCATTCCTGCTTTTCGCGGTCGGCGAGACCACTGTGGACTCTGGCATCACCGGGGTGCTGAACTCCACCACCCCGCTCTGGGTGCTCGTGGCGGCCCCGTTCCTCGGGGCGGCGAACCGGATGACCGCGACGCGGATCGCGGGTCTGGTGATCGGGATCGGCGGGATCCTGCTGATATTCGCGCCGTGGCAGGCGTCCGGGCTGCTCAGCTGGGGCGCGCTGGCCTGCCTCGCCGCGGCGGCGAGCTACGGGTTCGCGTTCGTCTACGAAGGACGGTACCTGTCGAACACCGGCTCCTCGCCGTACGCGATCGCCGCTGG
The DNA here is from genome assembly GCF_053587275.1 of Amycolatopsis sp. NPDC003676. Taxonomy (NCBI): domain Bacteria; kingdom Bacillati; phylum Actinomycetota; class Actinomycetes; order Pseudonocardiales; family Pseudonocardiaceae; genus Amycolatopsis; species Amycolatopsis sp. NPDC003676. Next base: position 3,415 of record NZ_JBSFNS010000054.1, on the reverse strand, counting down.
GCAAATGCTGCTGGCGACGGGGTTTCTGGTGCTGGCCATGCCGTTCGGCGGCCTCACGCCGGTGCACCTGAGCCCGGTCGCGGTGATCGCGGTGGTGATCCTCGGCCTCGGTTCCACCGGGATCGCGTTCGCGCTCAACTACCAGCTGCTGGCGAGCGAAGGCGCGGTGGCCGCGTCGGTGGTCGGCTATCTGCTGCCGGTGGTGTCGGTGCTGCTGGGCGCGGTGTTCCTGCACGAGCAGCTGAATCTGCGCGTGATCGCGGGCATGCTCGTGGTGCTCGTCGGCGTCGCGCTGACCCGGTTGCAGCGCAAACCGGCGGTGGCTCCGGAAGAAGAACTGACTCCGGCTTAGACGAGGCGGCGGTCCGAGGCCCAGCGGGACAGCTCGTAGCGGTTGGACAGCTGGGTCTTGCGCAGGACGCTCGACACGTGCGTCTCGACCGTCTTCACCGAGATGAACAGCTCGGACGCGATTTCCTTGTACGCGTAACCGCGGGCGAGCAGGCGCAGGACGTCGCGCTCGCGCGGGGTGAGCAGGTCGAGTTCGGGGTCGTTGATCGGCGCGGAGCCGGGACGGTCGGCGAAGGCGTCGAGGACGAAACCGGCCAGGCGCGGGGAAAACACGGCGTCGCCGTCGGCAACCCGGACCACCGCGCGGACGAGTTCCTTCGACGAGATCGTCTTGGTGACGTACCCGCGCGCGCCGGCGCGGATGACCGCGATGACGTCCTCGGCGGCGTCGGACACCGACAGCGCGAGGAACACGACATCCGGCAGCTCCGGGCGAACGCGGCGGAGCACCTCGGCACCGCCGCCGTCGGGCATGTGGACGTCGAGCAGGACGACCTGCGGACTGGTGCGCACGATGCCGGCGACCGCTTCGGCGACCGACCCGGCCTCGCCGACCACCTGCACCTCGTCGGTGATCGAATCCAGCTCCGTGCGCACTCCCGCGCGGAACAACGCGTGGTCGTCCACGAGGAAGACCTTGACCGGTTCCCGCTGGCTCTCCGTCACGACTGCCCACTCCCTCGCTTCGCCTGCCCCCGAGCATAGCGAGGTCACGCCACCCCTTTGCTCGCTTTCACCGGCATGGCGAGCTGGACTTCGGTGCCCTCGCCGGGCGCGGTGCGCAGCTTGCAGGTGCCGCCGTGGCGTTCCATCCGGCCGCGGATCGAGTCGGCGAGGCCGTGCCGGTCGGCGGGAACGACGTCCGGGTCGAAGCCCTTGCCGCGGTCGCGCACGAACACGGTGACCTCGGTGGGCTCGACCTCGGCGAACACGCTGACCTCGTCAACGCCGGCGTGCTTGGCCGCGTTGACGATCGCCTCGCGGGCCGCCTGCACGAGCGCGGTAAGCGGCGGATTCAGCTCGGCGTCGCCGACCACGACCTGGCCGACCGAGATCGCGAACTGGTCCTCGACCTCGCCGCACGCCGCGGCGAGCGCCTCGGACAGCTGCTGGCGAGTGCCTTCTTCCTCTTCCTTGGTCCGCTTGTCGCTGGGCTTGCCGTAGCCGCCGGGGCCGTACAGCCAGCCGCGCAGCTCGCGTTCCTGGCCGCGCGCGAGGCGGGCGACTTCGGCGGGCTGGTCGGCTTGGCGCTGGATCAGCGCGAGGGTCTGCAGGACGGAGTCGTGCAGGTGCGCGGCGATCTCGGCGCGTTCGTCGGTGCGGATGCGGGCCTGGCGTTCCTCGCCGAGGTCGCGAACCAGCCGCAGCCAGAAGGGAACGGTGAGGACGGCGACGCCGATCAGCGTCGCGAGCACCGCGATCAGAGCGAACTTGACCTGGTCGAAGTCACCGCTGGCGAACACGACGAAGCCGATGCCGGTGGCCACCAGCGCGACCCCGGCGAGGATCCGGACGATCGCCGCGAGCCGACCGCCCTCGCCGACCAGGCCGTCGCGGGCCCCGACGCGCCAGCGCCGCCGCTGCGACTCGTCCGCCTCCCGCCAGACGACCGCCGCACCGAGCGCGGCGAGCGCGAGCGGCACCGCGACCCAGCCGCGGATGGCACCCGTGAGCGTGCTGCTGGCGATCGCGAGCCCGATGCCGAGCGCGATCAGCCCGTAGGCCTGCTGCCGGTCGCGGGCCTTGGGCGCGGTCTCGCTTTCCTCGGAGCTCTGCGGCACGAACACCCAGAGCAGGCCGTACGCGAGCAGCCCGGCCCCGTTGAGCGCGGCCAGCAGCGCGAACACGACGCGGACCCAGACGACCGGAACGCCGAGGTGGTCGGCGAGCCCGCTCGCGACGCCCGCGACGGCCCGCCCGGAGCGCCGCCGGTACATCTTGGGCCGCGATTCGGGTTCGGCGACCTCCATCGCCTGGGCGGACACGAGTGCCGAGGGCTCCTCTTCGGCCGAGGAAACCCGCCCTGGGGCACTGATGTCGAGAAAGTCCTGCACGAGGTCCATCGTCACACGCGGCAGCGGCGCGGACATCGGGGAAGGCCCTGATCAATTCCCCCAGACGGCCGCCCGGGGCGAAATTCCGCGAACCCTCCTGCCGCCCGCCGGGACTCGGTACGATGCAGGGGGCGAGCGATCACAGTGCGTAAACGGGGCGGGGAGGCCGGATGACCGAGCAGCATCGCGCGGAGCACGTCGAGTCCGCGGGCGACTACTACGCCCGGACGCAGAACGTGCACCAGATCTTCGCGGTCGGCGAGGACTCGCCGGAGACGCGCAGCGCGACTGAGCGGGATGCCTCGCAGTACTCGGTCCAGCAGGGCCAGCAGCTGCTCCAGGGCCAGCAGACCAGGGGCGACGCGCCCGCGCCGGACGCGAACTACGCGTCGTACAGCCACGAAGACCTGCACAAAATGGTCAACGAGGGCTTGGACTTCAAGGGCATCAACGAACGCAGCCGCGTGACGAACTTCTATGGCAACTGGCTCGCGGACGCGTCCAACGAGTTCCGCAACGCGGCCGACACCGCGGGTGCCGAATGGCAGGGCACGGCCGCGACGCAAGCGCATTCGTTCTTCCAGAGCACGGCGGACCACACGGAAAAAACCGGCAGCGCGATGCAACTGGTGTCGAACCGCTACTCCCAGCAGTCCGCGGCGGCCGACTACGCGCACAAGAACATGCCGGAGCCGACCGGGTTCGACCAGAAGGCCGAGATGGCCAAGGCGACCGAGCAGTTCCAGAACGGCAACCCGTTGCAGGGCGTGATCGCGATGGGTGACGTGGCGGCCAAACAGCAACAGGCTGACGCGGCGCACCAGCAGGCGGTCCAGGTGATGCACGGGCTGGACACGACGTATCACGAGACGTCTTCGACGCAGCCGGTTTACTCTCCGCCGCCGCAGATGAACAACGACAGCACGCATGCGAGCAGCGCCGCGCCGGTGACGGTGCCTGGTGGGGCTTCTAGTGGGCCTTATGCCGGGCCGGGTGGTCCGGTGACGGGG